>DVJV01000232.1 GCA_018716525.1 Candidatus Ventricola gallistercoris | reverse complement strand
GCGGCAGCGTGACGCTGGTGAGCGAGGAAACCGGGGAGACGTTCGGCCCGTATGCGATGGATGCGGAAGGGCTTGCCGTTTCGGATCTGCTTGAGGCGGGCGCGTACCGCGTGCGCGTGGAAGCGCCGCAGAATATGGAAGTGATGGCCATTAGCGGCGGCGACGGAGCCGAAGCGGACACGGCAGAAGGGCTGACGCTCGAGGTGCTGCCGGGCGAACTTTCGCAGGCCAATGTGCAGATGCTCCGCCGTCAGACGCAGACATTTGAATTGATTGTGCGCGGAGTGGGCGAGTCTGGCCAGGTGGAGGAAAACGGCATTGACCGTCCGCTGGCACTTGAGCTGCTGGATGCTCAGGGGGAGGTCGTTGCGCAGTTTGATGCGCAGGAAGGCCGTGTCCGCGTGGAGGCGGTTGCCGGCACGTATACGCTGCGCATGGCGCAGACGGATGCGGATGCGCTCGGCGTTGTCAGCGAATCGGAACCCTTTGCTTTGCCGGGGCAGGAGGAAACGCTGGCTTTTGATGTGGCTTTGACGCGCCTGGTGCTTTCGTCGGCGGATGATCTGGGCAGGCCTGTCTCCGGTGCGGTGTATGAGGTCACGGACGCGGCAGGAAATCTGTACACGGTGACAACCGGGGAAGATGGGCGCGCCGTTACGCCGCTGCTCCAGCCGGGAAATGTGCACATCGTCACAAAGACCGCGCCGCAGGATCACGATGTGAGCCTGCCGGCCGATGCTGTCGCGCAGCGCGCGGAAGCGGTTTGCGTGGAGGTCGTTCACGAGCGTTACGGCACCGCCCGCCTGGATGTGCGGATGCAAAGCCTCAATCAGAGCGGAGAAGTGGTGCTCTCGCCCGTTGCCGGGGTGGGCATCCGCCTGCTTCGCATTGAGGATGACGGACAGCGCATGACCGATACGGACATCGAACTGACCACGCAGGCGGACGGCTCTGCCACCGTGCAGCTTGCGCCGGGCGAGTATGTGGCGCAGGTCCGCGAGGAGCAACTGGAGGCAGGATGCCGTTCGGGCCAGGCGCTGCGCTTTACGGTGTACAATACGCAGCAAAGCGAAGGCGAGTTGATTTGCCTGGACGCGCTGGGCGGCGTTCGCGCCGAGCTCATCGGCGGGGAGCTCAGCGAGGAGGAACTGGCGCAGGTGCGCTTTGAGCTCCTGTCGCCGGATGGCCAGAGCGTGAGCCTGACGATGCAGGATGGCGTCTTCTACGCGGGCGGCCTGGCATCCGGCACGTATGTGCTGCGCCAGACGCAGATCCCCCAGGGATACACGCTTGCGGCCGAGCGGACGGTGAGCGTGTCCGGGGGCGAGGTTTCGCATATTGATGTGCCGCTGGAGGAGTATGCGCTGCTCTCCGTTTCCAAGACGGGCCTCACGTTTGACGATCAGCTCAGAACGTATGTCGTGCCGCTGACGGGCGAGTATGGCATCTATACAAAGGAAGAAGGCGAACTCAAGCCTTATCCGTCTGCGGATGAGCAGATGACGGTCTGGGCCAATGTGGCGCAGAATGATGCGCAGCGTGCCAGCCGCGTCAAGCTGCCTGCGGGGATTGAGGGCACGACCTATTACCTCATGGAAATCGGCGGAGATGAAGGGTTCACCCACGACACGGAGGCGCACGAGATCACGCTTTACGCAGGCGAAACGCGTGTGATGGAGTGTGGCGTATCCAGCGCCCGCGGATTCTTCCGCCTGGAGGTGACGGATGTCACGACCGGTGCGCCTGTGTCCGGCGGCGAGTTTGAGCTGGTGGATGCGGCGGGCAGCACGGTGCTGTCCTTCACCGTGGGGAACGAAGCGTATCAAAATGATATGGCGGTGCCTGTGGGCACCTACACGCTTCGCCAGACGGCGGCGCAGGGGTATGCGCTCTGTGCGCAGCCCGAGATGACGCTGGAGGTGCAGCCCTATCTGACGCAGGGCGGCGCGGTGACGTCCGTGTCCATGCAGTGCCTCAGCCTGCCCGAAACGGAGCAGATGGAAGGTATGATCGGCGAGATGTACTCTGCCAGTGAACAGGGCCTCACGTTTGTGACCGTGAATGGCGGCACTGTGCGCAAGGGCGAAACGCTGCTCGTGCCGCAGATGACTGTCAGCGTGAGCGCCAAGGACGGCCGCCGCGTGAACGTGGCCAGCATTGTGCTTGCCAGCGCCACGGACGGCGAAGGCGGAAGCTATACGGCGCGTGTGGAATACTGCCTGACTGGTGGCGGCTGGCAGATGTCGGATGCGCGCATGACGGGCGTGCTCGATGCGCCGACTGCGCTGAGCCTGGCAGATGTGGAAGACGAGATCTGCGCGGTCCGCGTGACGTATCTGAATGCGGAAACGGGCGAGGAGATCGCGGGCGATGCATTCACGCCGGGGCAGCTGACGCTCAATGTGCAGGTCAGCGCGGAGGATGCGGTTGAGCTTGAGGCAGAAGCGGTCTTCAGCGGCACGCTGGAGTATCAGACGGAGCCTGGCACCAAGGTGCAGCGCATGGAGCGCACGGCAGAGCGCACGCTTGCATTCAGCGCGCAGGGCATGGGCGTGTTTGAAACGGTATCCGCCGGGCGCGATGGCAAAATCAGCGGCGTGGCATTCTTCGATGAGGATGCCGACGGAGAGCTGGACAGCGAAGAGACCGGCCGCTATGCGGGCTTGTCGGTATCCCTCCTGGCGCAGTCGGGCGAGGTGATTGCCACCACCCGCACCGGAACAGATGGCAGCTATGCATTCGATGCCATTTCCGGCGGCGTGTACACCGTGCAGTTTGACGCGGGCGAGACGGTCGTCTTCTCCGCGAGCGAGCGCTATTCTGCGCATAAGACCAGCGGCGTCGTGGATACGCACTATGGCATGAGCGCCTTGATGACCATTGATGGCGATCATACGGACTATGTGGTTAATGCGGGCTGCATCTATGCGGCGAGTCTGACGGGCGCCGTGCACGAATTGTATGCAGGAGACCAGGTTGGCGGCGTTGGCGGGCTGACTGTGGAGATGCGCGCCGTGGATTGTGCCGTGGGAGAAGAACCCTCTGTCGTCATGACCAATGATCTGGGCGAGTTTGGGTTCACGGGCGTGCTGCCCGGCGAGTACGAAATCCGGTTTGCGCTGGAAGAGGGGTACCTGTGCGATCAGGCCGAGGATGGCGTTGTCAGCCAGGTGATCCGCCTTGAGCAGGGCGATTCGGTTTCGCTGGGCGAAGTGATCATCAGCAAAGCGGCCAGCGTGTCGGGCGCGGTGCGTGTCGATGACGACGGCGACGGCATCATCGACGATGCTGCGCAGGCACTGGACGGTGTGCGCGTGGTGCTGCTGAATGCGGCCGACGGACATACCGATCCCGTGGCGGAGACGGTCACGGATGCAAGCGGCGCCTACTGCTTTGACCATCTTTCTTCCGGCAGTTACAGCGTGCTCTTTGAGCTTGAAGGTGAGTGGACGTTTACACGCTATGGAGAGGATTCCGACGTGTATGGCGCGGTCTCCCAGAGCGGCAGCACGCGCACGTTTGACCTGGCCGTCGGTGAGCAGCTGGGCGGCATCGATGCGGGAGTGACCATTCCGGCGCAGATGTCTGTCACCGTGTTCCAGGATGCGTACGCCGACGGACAGATGGGCCCCACGGAAGAGGGCCTTGCGGGTGTGGATATTTCGCTCATCCGCCTGGAAAACGGCGAGGATGCAGAAGCGGTGATGTATAGCACCGACGAAAGCGGCAATGTGCTCTTTGCAGGCGTGAGCCCGGGCGAATATGTGGTCGCCTACCGGATGCCGGGCCAGTGGCGGGCTACGGCCTGGAAAGGGGAAGAGGAACCCGCATATCCTGAAAGCTGCGTGCCCCAGAGCACGCTGGTCACGGGCAGAAGCGAGCCCTTCGTCCTTTCCATGGGGCAAAGCGGAGTGCGCCTGTACATTGGCGCGGCGATGTCCGGCTCGCTCTCCGGCGTCGTCTACTATGACGATAATGCCGATGCCCTGCTTGGGGAGCAGGAATCCCTGTGCCCCGGCGTTTCGGTGGCGTTGCTTGATGAAAGTGGTGCCGTGCTGGCACAGACGGTTTCCGGCGAAGACGGCCGCTATGCGTTTGACGGACTCGCGTCCGGGCGCTATCGCGTGCGCTTTGAAGCGCCGGATGGGTGCGGTTTCTCCGCAACGGAGCAGACCGCCGCACTCGGCAGTGCACAGCAAACGACGGATTCCTCCTCGCAGTCGCGCCTCATTTCCGTAAGCGGCGGCGAGTCCATCACCACGGCAGATGCAAGCCTGGTGAGGCTGTGTGGTATCTCCGGCAGGCTGTTTGAGGATCAGAATGCCAGTGGCACAATGGATGGCAGTGAGCGGGGCCTTGCGGGCGTGAATGTGCAGCTGCTCAACAGCACGGGCAGAACGATCCTGGCAACGGCGACAACCGATGCAGACGGCGCATATGCCTTTGGCAGGCTCATGCCGGATAGCTATATGCTGCGTGTGGATGCGCCGGAGCAGTATGTCTTCTCCGATGTGCAAAGCGACAGCCCCATTCCGTTGGAAAGCGAGCGGGATGGGCGAGGCTACAGCGCGGTGTTTGCGCTCAGAAGCGGCGCACGGGTGGAAAATGTTCGCTTTGGCCTGTATACGCAGGGATCGGTCAGCGGGCGCATCTGGAATGATGCCGACTATGACGGCCTGATCGGCGAACAGGAAAGCGGCCTGAGCGGCGCACAGCTCGTCCTTCTGGATGCGGCAGGCAACAGCGTTGCTTCCATGCAGACGCCCAGCAGCGGCGAATTTGTGTTTGATTCCCTGGCTCCCGGATCGTATGCGCTGCAAGTGACGCTCGAGGCGGGATATGTGTATACTACAGAAGGTGCGGATTCCCTGGCGGCACGCAGCGACGCGGTGTCCACCGTGCTCAGCTTGGGGGATGTGGCCATGGGCCAGGCGCTTGAAGGCGTGAATATCGGTGCGCTCAAGCCCGCCAGCGTGGGCGGAACGGTCTGGTATGATGCGGACGGAAACGGACGCAGGGTATCGGGCGATGACGGCGTGCCGTCCAAAGTATTGCTGCGCATGTGTTCCGGCCCGGATGCGGGAAAAGTCTATGAGACCACCACGGACGCGGACGGCGTTTACCGCTTTGATGGCGTGATGCCCGGCAGCGCACAGCTGACGTTTGAGGTGGCACAGGGCCTGGCGTTTACCCGCCAGGTGAGCGGCGTCAACCGCGTGAGCACTGTGCCGCAGACCGATGCCCTGACGGCACAGTCCGCCGAGTTTACCGTGGAATCCGGCAAAAACCTGCTGGATATGGATGCAGGTGTTGTCGGCGTGGGTGTGGTTTCGGGCGTCGTCTGGGAGGACAGCACCTATGACGGGCAGCGCGGTGCAGATGAGCGCGGCGTGCCTGGAGTCACGGTGACACTCATCGATGCCGAAGGGGCACAGCGCACGTCGGTCACGGATGAGACGGGCGCATATGCGTTTGACTTTGTGCGTGCCGGCGAGTACACCGTGACCATGGCCCTGCCGGATGGCATGATGTTCACGCGCGATGGGACAGCCATCGCCATGACGGATGCTTCCGAGGCCGGCACAGAGGCCTTTGCACTGGCAATGGGCGAAAGCAGGCTGGATTTGAACGCCGGCGCGATCGTTCCCGCATCGGTCACCGGCAGAATCGGCGTGGATGCGGATGAGAGCGGAACGCTGGTGGATCAGGAAGAAGGGCTTGGCGGCGCGGTGATCAGCCTGGTTCAGGGCGGCACCGTGGTGGCCACCACAGACACACGGCCGGATGGCACCTATGTGCTCAGCGGCTTGCGTCCGGGCGACTACCGCGTGCGCATCGCCTTGCCGCAGAATGTGCTGTTTGCCCGCGGCGTGGCGCTGGAGCTTGCCGGAGAGGATGCCCAGGAGGGCCAGACGGCCGAGTGGACGCTTACCATGGGTGAGCAGGCAACGCTTGCGCCGGTTCCTGCCGTGCGGACGGGCACCGTTGCGGGCCGCGCCTGGTCGGATACCAATGCGGATGGCCGAATGGATGCGGATGAACCCGCGCTGCCGGGTACGCGCGTCGTGCTGCTGGATATGCAGAAGGGCGGAGAGGCTGTCTCGGCTGTGGAGGTCGGCGAAGATGGCTTGTACACGTTTGACCTGCTTCGCACCGGAGCGTATGCGCTTCGCTTCATCCTGCCGGAAGGAGAGCTGTTTGCCGACCGGCTGGCGGAAGAGGGAGCCTCTTGCGTCGAGCCTGTGGAGGGCAACGATGCGACGACCGCCACATTTGACCTGGCGATGGGCGAGGAGCGGCGTTCGATGAACGTCGGCGCCATCCGCGCGGGTGAGATTGGCGATACCGTGTGGCTGGATCAGAACGGAAACGGCTTGCAGGATTACCGGGAGCCGCTGCTTTCCGGCGTGAAGCTGACGCTGCTGCACCTGGATGACGATGGCCAGACGCAGGAAGTGGCGCAGACGGTGAGCGATGCCTATGGCTATTATCACTTCAGCGACCTGCGGCCAGGCGTCTATGTCATCCGGCTGGACAAAGAACCCGGCGACACGCTGACCTATTCCATCGGCGAACCTCTGGGCGAGATCGACAGCGATCTGGACCCGGAGACGGGAATGAGTGAAGCCATCCGAGTGACATCGAGCCAGGTCATTCGCAACATTGACGTCGGTCTGACGGAACACGGGGCGGAGTAAATCAGTCTTTTTGCCGGCGAGCGGAGCCGGAAATAAGAAAACCTTTCATTACTTGGGGCGGATGCGCGATGCATCCGCCCCAAGCTGTTTGTATATTTCACAAACGGGCTGAATGCAAAAAAGGCGGAACCGCTGTGCCGGCATTTTGCGTGCCGGCGAGGCGGTTCCGTCCTGAGGGAGGAAGGAAATCTGTCTTAGAATTTGAGGAACCAGGTGGAGATGTAGCCGGTCACGCCGTCGATCTCCGTCTTGGTCCAGTCGGTGGTCTTTTCGAGCACCTTGATGGTCGTTCCGACGGGGATGGTGCGGATTACACCGGAAGAGAGGCTCGGCCTCCAGCGGAAGTTGACGTAGCTGTTGCCGTTGGGGTTGTACACCGTCGCGGTACCGCCGGTCACGGAAGAGGAAACGCGCAGATACTTGGCCATCATGTAGCCGGTCTTGCCATCCACGCTCACCTTGTACCAGCCGTCGAGCTTTTCAAGCAGGGTGACAACCTTGCCGTTGCGGTAGTAGCCCAGCGCCGTGCTCGACGTGGAGGGCTTGCTGCGCAGGAAGAGCACCTGCGTATCGCTCGGGTTGTTGACAACCGCCGTGCCGGTAATTATGGTGCCGCCGCCACTGCCGCCGCTGCTCCCGCCATCGGAAGGCTTGCTCGTGGAGAGCCACTGGCTGGACATGTAGCCGCTCATCCCATTGACGGTGACCTTGCTCCAGCCGCCTTCGGTAGAGTGTACGGTGACCTTCGTACCGCGCGGGAAAGAGGTCAGAATGGTGCCGTTGGGCGTTTCGCGCAGGTTCAGTCCACGGCTGTTGGTGCGCACATATGCGGTATAGTCGGTGGAACCGGGGGTGCCCAGGTACTGTGCGTACATATAGCCGCTCTGGCCGCCCACTTCCACACTGGCCCAGCCATTTTCAATGGTCTTGACGTTGACCTGAGTGCCCCAGCCGTACTTGCCCAGAATGCTGGAGTTGGTGTTGGCTTCGGCGCGCAGGTTCAGCGTACCACAGGTGATGACACGAATCTCGTCGGCGAGGGCAGAGAAAGGTGTGGCCATCGCCATGCACAGCACTGCGGCGCATGCCGCTTTCCTTTTGGTGTTTCGCATAGGAATTCCTCCTTTGTCTTTGAGAAGGCGCTCAAGCGGCCGCTCCTGATCGTCTTCTGCATACTTGACGAAGGCGGAAATCATTTTATTGCATCATAACAATTTCCATGTTTTGGAAAACGAATGGCATGGGGAAAAAGGCGTGGAAATACTTTCGGAAATTTTCTCAAAATACAAGAAAAAATTCCGCCTGGATCAAGGACTTGGGGCGGGAAGAAAGCCAGGGTTTACCGCGGTTGGCTCAAATTGGCAGGGCGGTAAAGGAGAGGGAAACGGGCATGCGCATGGAGAAAACAGCAGGGCAGGCGATCGTAAGCGGCTGGCCGCTTAAAGGATGAGTAAACGAAAGCCGAACCGCGCAAAGCTGGTGATGCGCTGCGCCCAAAAGCTCAGACAGCGTGCCGCATTCTTCCGTGCCATAGCGCCTGTCGCCCACGAGCGGATGGCCGATGTACGCCATATGCACGCGAAGCTGGTGCGTTCTGCCGGTTTGGGGGGTGAGGATGACGTGTGAGACGGCCTGCGCAGGATTGGCAGCAGAGGCATATGCCTCTGCAACGCGGTAGCGGCTCACGGCTAGCTGTCCCAGGCTGGAGACCATGCGCGTGAAGCTCTCCGGTGCGCTTCGGGCGATGGGCGCGTCGATGACGCCGCTTGGCGGATTGGGAATGCCGCAAACCCATGCCTCGTATGTCTTTTGAAACAGGCTCTCCTGCATCTGCTTTTGCAGATGCGCCTGCACAAAGGGCATCTTGGCGAAGAGCACAATGCCTGTCGTCTCCGCATCGAGCCTGTGCACGGGATGGGCAGGCGCATTCAGATAGGCCTGCACGCGCGCCTCAAGCGTATCGCTGCCACCAGGAGCGGAGGGAGAGGGATGGCACTGCAAGGGGGCGGGCTTGAATACGGCGAGAAGCGCGTCGTCCTCATAGAGCACCTGGACGGGTGGAAGAGGGGCATGCGCCCAAACGCCGGGGGCGTCGTAGCCGCTCAGATCCACGCGCACGACCATACCCGCACGCACGGCCTGGTTGGAAAAGAACGGCGCGCCATCGACCAGAACAGCGCCCTGCTGTTTGGCCAGCCGGGCCTGGCGGGCAGAGAGGTTCAGAACATTGCGAAGCAGTTGCTGGAGCGTCAGCCCGTCTTCGTCAGGAGAAACGGTGTGAAGAAGCTGCATGATTTTGATCCATCAAAGTGGATGCAGGGCGGGAAGGCCTTCGCGACTTTAAGCCCTGCAGGGAAAAGGAAACGGGGAAAAGCGGCAAAGAAAAGGCCGGAAGGACGCATCAGCGCGCTGCGCTGCACGTCATCCGGCCTTGGGGATCAAAGCACCTTGCTTAAAAAGTCCTGGGTACGGGGATGCTGCGGATGGTCAAACAGATCGCGCGGATTGCCCTGCTCGCAGATCACGCCGCCATCCATAAACAGCACGCGGTTGCAAACCTCACGCGCGAAGCCCATCTCGTGGGTGACGATCACGCAGGTCATGTTGTTTTTGGCCAGATCCTTGATGACCTCCAGCACCTCGCCGACCATTTCGGGGTCGAGTGCGGAGGTGGGTTCGTCAAAGAGCATGACTTCCGGCTCCATCGCCAGCGCACGCACAATGGCAAGCCGCTGCTTCTGGCCGCCAGAGAGGCGGGAAGGCTTGTTGTCGCGCTTGTCGCTCAGGCCCACACGGGCGAGCAGCGCTTCTGCCTTGGCGACAGCCTCGTCCTTGCTCTGCTTGCCCAGCAGCACGGGAGCGAGGGTGATGTTGTCGATCACCGACATGTGCGGGAAGATGTTGAAGTGCTGGAAGACCATGCCCATCTTCTGGCGGTGCTTGTCGATGTTGACCGCCTTGTCGGCGATGTCCACGCCGTCAAACCAGATGTGGCCGCTGGAAGGCTCCTCAAGGCGGTTCAGGCAGCGAAGGAAGGTTGACTTGCCAGAGCCGGACGGGCCGATCAGCGAGACGACTTCGCCCTTGTGGATGGTCTCGCTGATGCCTGCAAGCACCTTGAGCGAGCCGAAATTCTTGTGCAGATCCTCAACGCGGATGAGTTCCGGCGCATTCTTGAAATCCATATCAGTCATCGGTTTTGAGCCTCCTTTCCAGTGCGGCAACGAGCTTGCTCATGGAGAACGTGACGACGAAGTAGATGACGCCGATGATGATCAGCGGCTCGATGACCAGATAGGTTTTGCCGGAGATGGTCTGGTACTGGGTCATCAGGTCGCCGACATAGAAGGTGGAAGCCAGCGAGGTCTCCTTGGTCACGGCGACAAACTCGTTGCACATGGCGGGCAGAACATTTTTGAACGCCTGCGGCAGCACGATGTGGGTCATGGTCTGGGAAGCGGACAGGCCCAGCGAGCGGGCAGCTTCGGTCTGGCCCCGGTCGATGGACTGAATGCCAGAGCGGAAGACTTCGGACATGTAGGCGGCGGAGTTGAACACCAGCGCGACCGCGATACACGTGAATTTGGACAGGCGCAGCGCGGGCAGCAGATCCGGCAGCAGGAAATAGAAGAAATAGAGCTGGAGCAGCAGCGGCGTATCGCGGATGACTTCGGTGTACACCGTGGCGATGGTGCCCAGAATTTTTGAGCGCGATAGCCGCATGATGGCCAGCAGCGCACCGAAAATGCAGCCGATGGACACGGAGATGAGCGCCAGCAGCAGCGTGGTGCCCAGGCCGTTGAGGAAGCTCATGCCATACTTGGCAAGCAGATCCTGAATGGTGGCGAGCAAGGGAATCCCTCCTTGAAACGGGCGTGGTTAGAGTTGTTCAACGCGTTCCATGGCGTCAAACACCATGTCCTGCGTGATGGCATAGGGAATGTGGGCCATGTCCGGGCCGGTTGTGGCTTCCACGAGCATGTCGTGCAGCGCCTCGCGGCAAAGCGGCACAGAGAGCTGCGCAAGCGTGACGGGCGTGCCGATATCTTTTAAGAAGTCGCGCAGGGTTCGTGCGCGGTCGGTTTGGCCGTCGAGCACAAGCTGCACGAGCGCGCCGTAGGCGACCAGATCGCCGTGCAGGAAGTTGCGCTCGACATGCTCAAAGTGCTGCAGGCCATAGCAGACAGCATGGGCCAGCGCGCAGTTGTAATTGTCGTGCGCCATGAGCGAGACGAGGCCCGCAGAGAGAATGACGCTGCGGGCGCACAGCTCCATGGCGGGGCCGGCTTCTTTGCGGGCGACTTCTTCAAGGGCCTGGCGGCCAAAGGCGAGGATGGGATCGTAGCAGGTGGAGGACAGGCTCACGCCGATCAGCGACATGTGATCAAGCGTGCTGCCCAGCACATCCCCGCGGGCGGAGAATGTGGATTCCAGGTACTTGGCCAGCGTATCCCCCAAGCCCGCGCGGAAGTAGCGCACGGGCGCCGCCGCTGCGATGGTCAGGTCCACCAGCGTGAGTGCGGGCGGCGCATCATAAAAGAGGAAGCGGTCAAACGGCCCGTCATCGCGGTAGACCACGGACAGCGCCGTGATCGGCGCGCAATTGGAAACCAGCGTGGGCAGGCTCACCAGCGGCAGATGCAGCGCGTGGGCCACGCCCTTGGCAGTGTCAATCGCCTTGCCGCCGCCCATGCCAACGATGAAGTCGGCCTTCATGGGGGCGATCTGCTGGGCGAGGCGGTCGATGGCCCCGAGCGTGCACGCGCCGCCGAAGGGCAGCGCGGCCAGCAGGGTCATCGGCGTGCCGGAAATGGCGCTTTTGAGCGCGGGCAGCGCCTTTTGCATGGCGGTTTCGCCGCCAACGACGGCGAAGCGGGTTCCCCACTGGGCGCAAAGCTCGGGAAAGCGCGGGTAGATCCCACGGCCAAAGCAAAAGCGCGGCAGGGTGACGACATCGGTGGTGTACATGGCGGATTCCTCACTTGACGGCGAGCTGAGGCAGCTTGGAAAGACGGTCGAGCGCCTCGTTGAGCGTCTCTTCGCTGCGGGCAAAGTGCAGGCGGATCAGGTGGTTCACCGGCTCACGGAAGAAGCTGGAGCCCGGCACGGCGGCCACGCCGATCGTGCGGATCATCCACTCGCAGAATTCCATGTCGCTCTTGCCGGCAAAGGGCATACCGGGCTTCTGGAAGTCGCTGATGTCCACAAGTACGAAGTAGGAGCCCTGCGGCACGGTGTGCTTCAGGCCGATGCTGTCAAGGCCGTTCAGGAAGACCTTCCTCTTATGGGTGTAGAGTTCGGTCAGGCCGTCATAGTAGCTCTGCGGGAACTCCAGGCCGACCACGGCGGCCTCCTGAAGGGGCGCGGCGGCGCCGACGGTCAGGAAATCATGCACCTTCTTGGCGCCTTCGATCACGTCGGCCGGGCCGATCAGGTAACCCAGACGCCAGCCAGTGATCGAGTAGGTCTTCGACAGCGAGGAGCAGCAGATCACGCGGTCGGCGATCTCCGGCAGCGAACCCGCGTACACGTGGTGCCAGGGCGCAAACACGATGTGCTCGTACACCTCGTCGGTGATCATATAGGCGTCGTAGCGGTTGCACAGGCCGCCGATGAAGAGCAGCTCTTCCCGGGTAAAGACCTTGCCGCAGGGGTTGGAAGGGTTGCACACGATGATCGCCTTGGGGTGCTGGCGGAAGGCATCCTCAAGCACATTGCGGTCAAAGTCGAACGTGGGCGGCACCAGCGGCACAAAAATGGGATCAGCGCCGGAGAGAATGGCGTCTGCACCATAGTTCTCATAGAACGGGGAGAAGACGACCACCTTGTCCCCGGGGTTGCACACGGTCATCATGGCGCTCATCATGGCTTCGGTACCGCCGCAGGTGACCAGGATCTCCGTCTCCGGGTCAATGGTGCGGCCATAGGCACGGCCCTGCTTCTTTGCAAGCGCCTCGCGGAAATTTTCCGCGCCGAATGTCACGGAGTACTGATGCGGGCCTTCGTCTGCGACCTCGCGCAGGCGGTCGGTTATCGCCTTGGGCGGCGGAAAGTCGGGAAATCCCTGGGAGAGGTTGATGGCGCCGACCTCATCGCTGATGCGGGTCATGCGGCGGATAACGGAATCGGTAAACGTCTGAACGCGGTGGCTCAGCTCGGGCATAAATATTCACGGCCTTTCATTCTCAGTGGCATGCGCCCGTCGTTGCGGGCGCAATGCCCATATTCTATCACAACTTCAATAAAGAAACAACGGGCAGAAGACAGTTTTTCAAAAAAAACGGGATTTTGTTCCAAATGGAAATTGCGCAAGAAAGTATTTTTATGCACGATATGCACTTGACATATGCATCTTTCGGGCGTACAATAGCACCATCGCTTTTGCGGAACAGCGTTTCCGCGGAGGGAATGTTGAAGGAGGAACGCTCAAATGAAAAAGATTTTTGCGCTTGCGCTCGCCATGATGCTTCTGATGACCTGCTCTGTGGCGCTTGCCGACCGTCTGGCGGATATTCAGGCTGCGGGCAAGCTGGTGGTTGCCACCAGCCCGGACTGGCCTCCCTATGAGTACATCGACGACGATGGCAACATCGTGGGCACCGATATCCTCATGTGTGAGTGGATGGCCGAGCAGCTCGGCGTGGAGCTGGAGATCCAGCCGATGAACTTTGATGCCTGCCTTGCCGCTGTTGGCCAGGGCGATGTGGATCTGATGGTCGCCGGCCTCACCTACGATGAGGAGCGCCTCACCCGCATGGAGCTGACCGGTGTTTACTGGAATGAGGGCGACCAGGGCCTGCTCGTCAAGAAGGGCGAGGGCGCCAATTACACCGCCGCGGCTGACTTTGACGGCAAGGTTGTCGCTGCGCAGAACGGCACCAACCAGCAGATCATGGTTGAGGAGCAGCTCACCGGCGCGACGCTGGAGCTCGTCACCAAGATTCCGGATGGCGTGAACATGGTCAAGACCGGCCGCGTCGATGCGCTGGCTGTGCCCAAGACGGTGTATGACAGCGTGCTGGCTGAGAACGACGACCTGGAGGTCGCGACCTTTGCCTTCGACTTTGAGGGTGGCAACTACATCGCCAGCGTCAAGGGCGAGGATACGCTGACCGCCAAGATCCAGGAGCTGATCGACCAGATCAACGCCGAGGGTCTCTACCAGCAGTGGGTGGATCAGATCACGCTGGGCAAGTGATGCCTGTGCGGCCTGCGGGCTGAAACGCGCATCGGAAGAAAAATCGGAAAAGTGGGTGCGGATGAAACCGCCCCACTTTTTTTGTATACTGGCGCATTGGGCGCCGCATTGCTTTGCCGGTGTTTTTGATCCATTGCGACCGCATATGCGTTGTATCGGCAGCACTGACGGTATGTATTTCTATGCATAAACCCGGCCTATTCGTCTGCTGCAAAAAAACGGCTGAGCGCTGCTCAGCCGCAGGTCGTTCCAAAGCCTGCTTAGGTGGTTTGGAGGGCCGAAGACCGCCAATACACTCCAAATCCGGCGACAGGCGCGGCAGATTCGCAAACTCTGCACACCGGGGCCTGGGCTTTGCATGGATTTTATCAGCTGGAATGCGCGGACTGCCTCATACGGCCATGTCCTCGCAGATAGCGCGCCGGTAGCAGCCGGAAGTGCCGGGACGCTATCGGCGTGCTGCCTGGAAGGAAGTGGAATTGCCCGCATGGGGCGCTTGATCATCCCTTCTGTGCAGTGGAGAAAAACCATGTCCTGTGCCTTCTGGCAATCCAGACATAAAGCGCCAGAATCAAGGCGGCGCAAACGCTTGTGGCGATGCCCAACCGCAGTGCGCGCGTCTTATACGTGAAGACGATTTCGTGTTCGCCGGGTTCTACCCACACCCCCATGAAGGCCACATCGCACTGGATGATTTCAGCTTCCTGACCATCGATGGTTGCGGAGAATCCCTTGTCAAAGGGAATGGTGAAGACGAGCATCCCGGCTTGGCTGGCATCAATGTGCGCGGTGAACCCGGAGGCATTGGTTTCAAACCGGTCACAGGCATTCGCCTGAAGGCGCGCCACACTGTCCTCCCATTCGGGAATGTTGTACACGTCAAGGCGATCCATCCGCTCGGAGAAGCGGGCGAGCTGTTCGTCATCGAGCGTCACGCTGGCGAGCATCACCTGCCCGACGGTCTGCGCATCCATGCGTTGGTGGTGCGTTCCGGTGCAGGTTGTCTGCAAGAAACCCATGGGCACGGCGTTGGGGTTTTTGTAGACGGAGATGCCATTCTCTTCGCGGTCGTAGACAAAGCCGTCGGGCACGGGCGTGTCATCAACCTGGTGGTACTCGGTGACGCTCAGCAGCGCACGGATGGCGCCATCTCCGTCGGGCGGCTTGACGGTGGTGGACTCATCATACCCAAACCCCGCCATCGAGACGAAGCGCCCGACGGTTGATGCGCGCAGCGACATGAAGCTTGTCAGCGAAGAGGCGCCGCGCAAAAGCCCGTAGTTGCGCAGCTTGGGGCCGTAGTCGATGCGCTTGTAATCCGTGCTTTCGCGCAATTCAAGCGCGCTGAGTGTCGGCTCGGCGATTTCGGCGAGCGTGTATACGCCATCGCCGGGCGTTTCGCTGCCGGAGAGGATGTACCGGTCGCCTACGGCGATATATCCGGCGTATTGAACGGCGCTCACACCTGCGATCAGCGCCAGCGCGATGAAGCGGCGCGGGCGTTTCCATAAGAGGAAGAGCATCACACCGCCGCCCAGCAGCGTCAGCGAAATGGAGAGCACACGGAAGACGTCCGGCGCATAGGCGCCGGTGCGGCGGTTGAGCAGGAACTGCGCAAGCCGCGCGCAAAGCCCGCCCTGCCGGGCGAGCGCCTGAAGAGCGTCTTCGGGCAGCATGAAGGGCGCGGTCAGCAGGCAGACGAGCCCCGTCAGAATGAAAAAGGATAGCATCCATGTGCGGCGTGCGCGCTGTACGTCGCAAGGCGGTTGGGCGGTATCGGCATGCCAAAAGGCCTCGTGGAAGGTTTTCAGCGCGTAGAGTGTGGCGAGTGTGAGCATCAGCGACAGGCCGTACCACCAGCGCGTATACCCGGTGTTGGTCTCCATCACAAACAGCCCGCACAGCGCGGGCACACAGCTGAAGACAAGCATCGTGAACAGCAGGCCCTTGAGCCAGCGCTGCGTCCGCTGTGCAAAGGCGAATACCACCGCGCCTGTCATGCCCAGCACGGGCAGATAGGCCGCCGTGGAACACCAGCTTCCCGTATCGCCATAGTAGGCGTGCACTACGCCGCTTTCGATGGGCATCAGCAGCGCGCGCAGGCGCTCCAGCAGAATGCTGAGCGTGTAGCGCTGGGCGAGCAGCGGGGTTTCGCTCGCGCCTGTGCGGGTGATGCTGAGCATGAAGAGCATTGCGGGCATCAGCAGCACGCTGGCCAGCGCGCACCCCAGCGCACATTCAAACAGAACGGTCAGCACGCGGCGGGGCGTCCGTGCGGCGCGCCAGTCCGCGCTGAAGAAGCGGAAGACAAAGTAGAGCGCGGCCAGCAGCGCGCTGGAAAACATGAAGTAGTAATTGGTCAGCGTGTTGATGCCGCAAAACAGCGCGAGCAGCCCGGGGCGCGGCGCATCGCTCATGAGGATCTCAAACCCCAGAAGAATCAGCGGAAAAAACGCGATGACCTCCGTAAAGTGGTAAAACTGCGTGTTGACCACCGTGAAGGAGGAAAATGTATATAGCACGCTGCCCAGCAGCGCCAGGGAATCGGAGCGCACCATCCGCCGCAGGTAGCAAAATGCGGTCAGGGCGCAGACCGCGTGCTTGAGCACGGCCATCACGCTGATGCCCAGCGGGATGAGCGCTTGGGGCAGCAGCGCCAGCGGCCAGACGAACACGCTGCCCAGCGTGTAGAACGCATAGCTGCCCACGGCAGGCGCGCCCAGGAATGTGTTGAAGCTGTAGCTGTCAAGCCCCCCGCGCAGGATGCGGCGCGTCTCGAGGATGAAGGGAAGCTGCTGCTCAATAAAGTCGCCCCTTGTCACAAACCGACCGCCATAGGGCCAGATGGCGGGGGCAAGCGCCAGCAGCGCCAGCAGAGCGCCCAGCAGGAAGGCGTGTGCCGCGGTGATGCGGCGCGGGGAGAGCGTGTGTGTGTTCATAATCGTCCTTGTGACCGCCGAAGCGGAGTTGGCAACGGATTGACTGAAAGAAAACCGCTTTGCTGCGGCTGTGTTTTTGAGGGAGGCGGCATTTGCGCGGCAGACTCCTTGCTTCCATTGTAAGGATTCCGGCGGGTGCTGTCAAGCGGGATTGCCCGTCAGGGGCAAAGCGTGTATAATCACAGTATACAGGCGTTGTCATGGCCTGGGTTTGACGCGGGGAGGAAACGGCATGAAGCTG
>DVJV01000231.1 GCA_018716525.1 Candidatus Ventricola gallistercoris | reverse complement strand
AATGTGAAAGAAAACGCATGGCTGTGTCGTCTAATCATGCAGAGGGAGAGATGGGCTTGTTGATACAGAATCTTGCTGTGGCCATAGCGCCATCTTACGAGGGATGACATCGAGGAGGAAAAGATGAGTATGAATAAAAGAATGGTGGCCTGGATGCTGTGCCTGGCGATGCTGTTTGCCTCCTGCGGGGTCGTGCAGGGCGAGGATGCCACGCCATCGGAACCGGTCATCGAGGAGCCCGTGCAGCAACCTGAGGGGCCGAAGGAAGATGGACAGACCCCAGACGGAGAGACGCCGGATGGTCAGACCCCGAGCGGAGAGACGCCGGATGGTCAGACCCCGGGTGGCGAGACGCCGGATGGGCAGACCCCGGGTGGCGAGACGCCGGATGGTCAGACGCCGGGCGGCGAAACGCCGGATGGTCAGACCCCGGGCGGTGAGACGCCGGATGGTCAGACGCCGGGTGGCGAAACGCCGGACGGAGAGACACCGGACGGTCAGAATCCGGGCGGCGAGACGCCGGATGGCCAGCCCCCGAAGGAAGGGGAATGGAACCCGACCGGAGAGGCATGGGCTCAGCTTGCAGACGGTACGCGACTGGATGGCTCAGGCGAGCAGGGCGACCTGCAGGAGCTGCTCGACCAGATTTCCATCGAAGGCGGTAAGGCCGACGTTTATGTGCGCACGAAGGAAGAGATCACCGTGGAGAATACCGCGGAAGAGCTCTTTGAGCGCGTCACGCTGCTGCCCGATCCAACCTTGTTTGATGCGCAGCAGTATGTCGTCACCTGGCATACCATTCCGAGCAAGACGCGGGGTTTGCCGCCTATCGTCATCGCGGTCAAGCACATCAGCGAGGTGTATCCGTCACAAACGCCTACGCCTACGCCGGAATCCTCGCCCACGCCCACACCTACGCCTGTGCCTGTGACCATTCAGGTGGAAGCGCAGAACCTGGAACCCGGGGTTTGGAAGAATGTGGCGCCTTCCTTTACGCTCAAGGGCATCGAAGAGGGCAGCCAGGACTACGTCTATGGCGTGTTCGTCTGCAATGAACGGCTGGTGCTTCTTGCGGAGGGGCAAAATGTCTATACCCCTCAGGAAGATGGGCAGATCAGCCTGCGCTTTGCGGTGCTCGATATGATGGGCGACGTGGTTTCCCTGTCGGATCAGTATGACATGCTGCTCGACTTTATCCCGCCCGAGGTGCCGTATCTGGAGGTCATCAGCGATACGGAGCTGCAGGTGTACACGGCCGATATGGGCAGCGGGCTGGACGCGGTGTCCTTCGATGGCGGGCAGACCTACACGCCCTGGCCGCAGGATGGCACACAGCCCATCATGACGGGGGAAAAGGGAGATTATGTGGAGCCCGGCACCGTGGTTGTGCGGGATAAGGCGGGCAATACGATCTCGAACGAAGAGCTGTTCATATTTGGCGGCGAAGAGGATATTGACATCGACTTCGGCGGCGGCGGCTCCGGCGGCGGTTCCGGTGAAAAGCCGATTCACCATGTCAAGGAGACGATGGATTACTCCAAGGCCAACTACAACGCCCTGGAGCTGGAGTTTGCCGACGGGCCGCAGACGGAGCTCAAGGCGGGCGATACGGTGCTGAGCCTGAGCCTGACGAGCGAAGACGAAGGGGAAGAAATAGAAGGAAAAGCGGAAGAGGAGCTGACCTTGCAGCCCTTCACCGCAAAGCTGACCAGCTGGCAGCGCTATGAGGGAGAAAAGATGCCGCGCAACAATGCGCTGGTGCTCACCGTCTGGGAGCCGGAGAGCGCCGCGCTGGGCACGCCCAAGGAGCAGGAGCCGCAGGAAACCGTGACCTGGCATTTCACGGGCGATGTCTACAAGCTGCTGTACAACAGCGGGGTGGATTTCCTGGTGCTGGTCAACGGCGAATACATGGCGGCCATTCCCACCGAGGGCTTTACCGCAGGCACGCAGTATGCCAAGCTGAAGGCATCGGGCGTATCCACGCGCAAGTTTGCCTACACGGTCACGCAGGACGATGCCCTGCGCGAGACGACGATCACCGTCGCCGTGGAGGACGAGACCTGGCTGCTTGAAGAGGATAAGGCGCAGCCCATGTACCGCTACAACGTGCTCATCGGCACGGATGACATGATGAAAAAACCCTTTGAAACGTATCTTCCCGAGGAAGAGCGAAGCGCGGAGGCAGACAGATGAAGCAAATGATGGGTGCAAAAAGAGGGCTGGCGGCACTGGCGCTGATGCTGGCATTGCCGGGCAGCGCGCTGGGCGAGTCGGTCTTTGCCGGCGAGGTGACGGCCAGCGACATTCACGTGATCGCCGCACCGTATGGCGGCATGGTCGAGCAGGTGAGCGTGCGCGCGGGCGACAGCGTGAACATCGGCGACCCGATCGCGGTGGTGGAGACTACCAAAACCTATGCGCAGACGGATGGAACGATCAGCGGCGTGTTTGCCAGCGAGGGCGATTCTGCCGAGGGCATCAAGGAACGCTACGGCGCGCTGGTGTACATCGAGCCGATCAACCGCTATACGCTCTCGTGCAGCACGGACAAGGCCTATAACTCCAGCGAAAACCGCTACATTCACATCGGCGAGACGGTGTACCTCTCCTGTACCAAGGACGGGAGCCACCAGGGGCGCGGCATCGTGACCTCGATTGACGCGGAGGATGAGCAGAAGTACACCGTGGAGGTCACCGGCGGCGAGTTTTACATGGGCGAGACGGTAAACGTCTACCGCGACCGGGCGTATGCCAAGGAATCGCTCATCGGCCGGGGTACGGTCGGGCGCACCAAGCCCGTGGCTGTCAACGGCGAGGGCAGCGTGCTGCGGATGCATGTGCGCGCGGGCGACCTGGTGGAGCGCGGCGAGCTGCTCTTTGAGACGGTCACCGGCACGCTGGACGGGCTGTACGCGCCCGATACGCAGGTGGTCAGCGATGTCAAGGGCGTCGTGGCCACGGTGGATGGTTCCAATGGTACCGCGGTGGAGAAGGGCGCCAAGATCGCCACGATTTACCCTGAAGATAAGCTGCAAGTGAAGATGGTCATCTCTGAGGCCGACCTGCTGGATTTGCAGGTTGGCGACGAGGTGGAGATCGAGTTCAACTGGGATCCGCGCAGCGGCAAGCGCTTTGACGGCACAATCTCTTCCATTTCCTATCTGAGCGAGAAGGAAGAGGAGGGCGCTTCGTCTGCCGGTGCGCAGTATGTGGCCTATGTCGATTTCACACCGGATGAGACGGTGCGCATTGGCATGAAGGTCGTGGTCTACGTGCAGTGATGCACGGGAAAGGAAATCATATGAAGAGGTTTGTTTCCCTGTTACTGGCCCTGTGCCTGCTGTGCACCGCGTCCATGGCGCTGGCGGCGGGCAATGTGACCATTGCGCTTCAGGGCCGCGATGGCTTCGATGGCTATATTTCCAGCATGTTCGTCTGGGGAGACCGGCTGCTGCTCTCTTCCTACGATGGCATGTATACCTGGTCGCAGAAAGGCGGCCTGGTCAAGACGAGCGGCTATGAAAACCTGGATAGCCAGCTCGTGGGCACCGAGGATGAGCCTGGCGTGATCGAGGTTGAAGAGGGCGAGTATGCCTATCTCGATTCGCAGATCTTTGTCGTTGGGGATCAGCTCTACCGCATTGCGAACATCAGCGGAGAGGATGGAATTGTCGCCAGCCTGTTTGTAGAGATGCAGATCGCAGAGGATGGCACAGTCACCCTGGGCGAGGTCATCGACATGGGCGATGTGATGACCATTGATTATGGCGATGGCTATATCGGTTCCCGCGGGTTCAGCCAGCCGTGCACTGTGGATCGGGTTATCTATGCGCTTTCTTAC
>DVJV01000230.1 GCA_018716525.1 Candidatus Ventricola gallistercoris | reverse complement strand
AGCGGATCGCCAAGCGGTTCGGGCTCGCGCCGTATCTGGATGCGGTCATCGGCCCCGGGCTGGATGGCACACACGCCGGCAAGGCGGAGATCGTCGCGCGCGCGGCAAAAGAACTGGGCGGCGTGCCTGTGATGATCGGCGACCGCCGGTTTGATGTGGAAGGCGGACGGGCGAACGGCATTGACACCATTGGCGTGGCATATGGCTATGGCACGGCGCAGGAGCTGCGCGAGGCGGGCGCCACGCATGTGGCTGAAACCGTGGCGCAGCTGGATGCGCTGCTGCTGGGCGATGCGCCGCGTGCGCGCGGCGTGTTCCTGTCCGTGGAGGGCATGGACGGGTGCGGCAAGACCACACAGCTCGGCGCACTGGGCGCGCATTTGCGTGCGCGCGGCTGGGATGTGGCCATGACCCGAGAGCCGGGCGGCGACGAAATCGCCGAGAAGATTCGCGCGCTGCTGCTCGATCCGGTCAACACAGCCATGTGTGACGAGACGGAGGCGTACCTGTACGCGGCTGCGCGGGCGCAGAATGTGCGCGCGCTGGTGCGGCCAGCGCTGGCAGCGGGCAAGGCTGTGGTGTGCGACCGGTTTGTGGATTCGTCGGTTGCCTACCAGGGCGGCGGACGGGCGCTGGGCACAGGCGAAGTGGCCGCGCTCAATGCGCTGGCGGTGGGGGGCACACTGCCCGATATCACCGTCTATCTGCGTATGGAGCCGGATAAGGCGCTTTCCCGGCGGCTCAATGCATCGGATCCCGACAGGCTGGAGCGTCAGCAGGCGAGCTTTTATACCCGCACGTTTGAAGCCTATGAGGCGCTCTTTGCGGGAATGGAGCGCGTGGCCACGGTGGATGCCGCAAAGCCCATTGAGGCGGTCACGCAGGCGATGCTCGATGCCGTGAATGCGCGGCTGGATGCGCTTGGCGTGTGAGCGGCAAAGCGCGGCTTTCAGGCCGGCGCACAATGACAGAGGGGTATATGCGGCTTTTGAAGCCGCCGCAGCGTGTCGAAAAAGTCCGCCTGCGGCGTCCTTTTCCGAGATTTGCGGCGTTTCCCTCTCGTCCCTTCGGGACTCCCGGGCGGGAAACGCCGTAAGGAAACCTTGCTGCGCAAGGCTTGCGAATCCGCCGCACATGTCGCCGGATTCGGATTACATTTGGAGGGATGCGGCCCTCCAAACCACCCAGAGAGGTTTTTTGACAGTCTGATGCGGCTTTTGAAGCCGCTGGATGGGGAGTTTGACAATGGCGAGAATCGTGGTGGGCATGTCCGGCGGAGTGGATTCCTCCGTGGCGGCGCTGCTGCTCAAGCGCGCCGGTCACGAGGTGATCGGCGTGTTCATGAAAAACTGGGAAGAAAAGGATGAGCGCGGCGTTTGCACCAGCGAGGCCGACTGGGCGGATGTGCGCAGCGTGTGCGAGCGCATCGGCATTCCCTATTACGCGGTGAACTTCGTGCAGGAATACCGGGACCGGGTGTTTGACTATTTCCTGAGCGAATACCGGCGCGGGCGCACGCCCAACCCGGATGTGCTGTGCAACCGGGAGATCAAGTTCAAGGCGTTTTTGGATTTTGCCTTGCAGCTTGGCGCACAGCGTCTGGCGACCGGGCACTTTTGCAATCTCGGGGAAGATGAGCAGGGGCATGCGCTGCTTTTGCGCGGCGACGATCCCAACAAGGATCAGAGCTATTTCCTCTATATGCTCGGGCAGCGCGCGCTCTCCAAGGCGATGTTCCCTGTGGGGCACCTGACCAAGGCGCAGGTGCGCGAGATTGCAGCCGACGCGGGGCTGGTCACCAGCACCAAGAAGGATTCTACCGGCGTCTGCTTCATCGGCGAGCGGCATTTCAAGCCCTTTTTGCAGCAGTTCTTGCCCGCACAACCGGGAAATATGCGCACGCTGTCGGGCAAGGTCGTCGGCCGTCACGACGGGCTCATGTATTACACGCTCGGCCAGCGCCGGGGGCTGGGCATCGGTGGCGCGGGAAACGGCGAACGCTGGTTTGTGCTCGCCAAGGATATGGAGAAAAACGAGCTGATCGTCGAGCAGGGGGCGGATCATCCGCTGCTGTACAGCAGGCATGCGCTGGGCGTCGATGCGACCTTCATCACCGGAGAGGCGCCCGGCGAGTCGTTTGACTGCACGTGCAAGTACCGCTACCGCCAGGCAGATCAGGCGGTGCATGTGCAGCTGCTCGGGGATGGCCGGGTGCTCGTGGAGGCGAAGGACCGCCAGCGCGCCGTCACGCCGGGGCAGAGCATGGTTTTCTACAAGGGCGATGTGTGCCTGGGCGGGGCCGTCTGCGACCAGGTGCTCGACGCCGGGCAGGTAGAGTAAGCCGGGTTTACTTACAGCACAGAGAGCAGCGGGGCATAGGGCTCCGCTGCGGGCGTGCGCCAGAGCAGCTTTTCAAACGGCTGCTCGAGCGCCGCACCACACAGCATCAGAAAGCGCAGCGCTTCATCGGAAGCGGCGCTTTTTTTATCGCCGTCAGTTTGCAGCTGGGCGCGCAGGAATGTGTGCGGCAGCATCAGCGGACGCAGCGAAGGCTCCGGCGGCAAGCCGCGCATCAGCCGCCGGGGCAGAAAGAGCGCATCCATCGCCATGCCGCCCTCGCCCCGCTGCATGATGGACAGCGGCGCCTGGCGGCTGACGGCAGCTTGCATCAGCACGCAGAGCAGCCCGCCGTCTTCCTGCACATTGAGGGAGAGGTAGAGCGCTTCGATCTCGGCGGGAAGCGTGCGCAGTGCTGCGTCGCAATCGGCCATGTGCTCGCGCAGAAACTGGGCGCTGGCCAGCGCACAGGCGAGCTCCGCGGCATCCACGGCGGGGGCGGGCGCTTCGGGGGCAGTGCGCACAGAGGCGATCAGGCTCTGCGCGTGCAGCAGGGCTTCGGCCACCCGGCGTGCGGCCTCGTCCGTCTCCAGCAGCCCCAGCATACACCCCGCGCACGAACAGAGCATCCGCCGGCCGGGATAGGGGGTCTGTTCGGCTGTATAGAAGGCGTGCTCGGCCAGCGTGGTCATCTGGCGGCGCTCCTCCTGGCTCAGGGGGATGCGTTCGCGCATGGGTGAAGCCAGCGCGCGCGCCAGCAGCGGCGCACCCAGCCACAGCAATCCAATGGCCAGAAGCGGCATGGCCGCGTGAACGCTCAAAAATCCTGCGGGAATCAGCAGCGCGCCGCAAATGGCGCAGCCCTCCGGCGTCATGGCCCGGCCGCGAAGGCGAAGGCGCAGCAGGCGGGAGCGGGCAAACAGTGCGCCAAAGAGCGCATTGAGCGACAGCGCAGCCGTGAGGGGCAAAAGCGCGGTGCGCACCAGCGCGCCCGGAAGCAGGCGGGGCATGAACGCCGATGCGAGCTCCGGCAGGATGACCGCCATAAACGTCAGCGGGGCCCATCCGGTCAGGGCGGCAAGCAGGATCAGCGCCATCTGCACAAGCGGAAGCAGCGCTGTGGCGAAGGAATGCGGGCTGGATGCCGAACGGACGGCAGGCAGGTTGGGCTCTTGCGCATCCTCCTCCGGGGTGGGGGTTTCATGGCGGGCTTGTGCATAGGTGCGCGCAAACCGGCTTTGCATCTGCGCGACCAGCGCGGTCAGGGTGGGCGTTTCCTGGGTGACAAAGAGGGCATCTTCCACCAGGGGGCAGGGGCGGCTTGGCAAAGGCGTGCTGCCATACAGCGCAAACAGGGTCTGCGCATCGTAGAGCGTGGGACCTTCGCCCTCTGTGGCCAGGCCGCGGCGCTGCAGCCAGGCGTCATACGCGGTTTGCACGGCGCTTAGCGAAAAGGGACCGGCCAAAAGCCGGGCAAGCAGCGGTTCGCCGTCGAGCCTGCGCACACGTGCACGCGCCCGGACACAGCCGCAGCGGGCGGACAGGGCATTGCGCATTCTTTCCGGCGCATCCGGCGTGCAGGCGCAAACATCCTGTGAAAAGAGAAGGGTATCAAAGCGGCCCTTGAGCGAAGCGGGGGAGAAGCTCGCCGCTTCAAAGGCCACAGGCGCGCTGCCCGATGCAAGCAGGTGCGCGATCACCTGCGGCACGGGGATGGCCTGGCCGTTTCCCAGATAGGCGCGTGCGGCGTCATCCCAGGCACGGCGGCGCACCAGCAGCAGACAGCGCCCGGGTGCGCGCGCTTCCATGGCCATCACGCCCGATTGCAGGCAGCGCAGGATGGGTTCGTCCTCCGGCGTACGCACGGCTTGCGAAGGCGGCAGGTCGCAAAAGAGCAGCAGCGTTCGCCCGTCGTCCGCCAGTGCCCGCCGCATGGCGCGAAGCGTCTGCTGCGCCCGGCTCACGGAGTCGGGCTGGGCCAGCAGCACGTGCAAGATGGCCAAGGACACAGTCATCCCCTCCTGATTGCGGTGAGTGTGATAGTTGCAGTCTTTGCCGCGCACAGGCTGGCTATGCGCAAAAATGTGCCGCGCAGGGCGAATGTTTCGCCTGCGCGACGCATATGTATGGAAAATGTCGGGAAAATATTGGAAAAAGCCCAAAAATGCGAGAAATCACCGCGGGTTAAGGATTGATCTTCTTTTTTTTGCGTGCTATAATATAAGATAGCGTTTTGGAGTTTCCGGGGCGCAACCATTACCAGGAGGAGCAAAAGAGCATGAGCACCACCGTTGAAAAGATTTCCAGCAACAAGGTGAAGCTGTCCTTTGACATTGACGCGGCGAAGTTTGACGAGGCGATGGGCAAGGCCTACCTCAAGGTGCGCGGCCAGGTTTCCATTCCGGGCTTCCGCAAGGGACACGCTCCGCGCAAGCTGATTGAGAACATGTACGGCGAGAGCATCTTCTATGATGAGGCGTTCGAGCTGGTCTTCGACGAGGTCTATGGCCCGGCGATCGACGAAAACAAGGTGGAGGTCGTTGACCGTCCGCAGATCGACATCGAGCAGATCGGTTCCGGCAAGAACCTCAAGTTCACCTGCGAGGTGTTCGTTGTGCCGGATGTCACGCTCGGCGAGTACAAGGGCGTGGAGGTCAAGAAGGAGCACACACTGGTCACCGACGAGCAGGTCGATGAGAAGGTCGAGCAGGAGCGCCGCAAGCAGGCTGCCGAAGTCGCTGTGGATGACCGTCCCGTGGCCGAGGGCGACACGGTGAACCTCGACTACGCCGGCAGCGTGGATGGCGTGGCCTTTGCGGGCGGCACCGCGGAGGGCCAGACCCTCAAGATCGGTTCCCACACGTTCATCCCGGGCTTTGAAGAGCAGATGATCGGCATGAACGTGGGCGAGGAGAAGGATCTGAACGTCACCTTCCCCGAGGAGTATCACGCCAAGGAGCTGGCGGGCAAGGCCGCGGTCTTCCATGTGAAGGTCAACGGCATCACCGAGACGCAGTTGCCTGCGCTTGACGACGATTTTGCCAAGGACATCAGCGAATTCGACACGCTGGATGAATATAAGAAGGACATCCGTGCCAAACTGGAAGCCCAGGCTGCCGAGCGCGATGAGAACACCTTCACCAATGCCGTGGTCGAAAAGGTCATGGAGAACGCGACTGTGGAGATCCCGGAGCCGATGATCGAGCGCCAGATCGACTCGATGATGCGCGACTTCGAGTACCGCCTCAGCGCCCAGGGCCTCAAGCTGGCGGACTTCATGAAGTACACCGGCCAGGATGAGAAGGCTTTCCGTGCGGGCTACCGCGATCAGGCCGAGAAGAGCGTGCGTGCGCACCTGGTGATCAGCGCCGTGGAAAAGGCCGAGGCATTTGAGGCGACCGACGAGGAGATCGACGCGCAGATCGCCAAGTTTGCCCCGCAGACCGGCAAGACCCTCGAGGAGCTCAAAGCGACGCTCTCTGACGCCGACCGTGAGTACTTCAAGGCCGATGCCATCCGCGACAAGGCGGTCAAGTTCCTGTGCGACAATGCGAAGACCGAGGCCTGAGCGCATCGGGCGGATCGCGCCTGACAAGGAGGTGCCTGCATGGCCAGCAACTATTACTTTGAACCCAGTGTCATCGAGAAGACGCCCTATGGCGAGCGCTCCTATGATGTGTATTCCCGCCTGCTCAAGGACCGGGTGGTCTTTCTGCGCGGCGAGGTGAACGAAGCGCTGGCCAACAGCATTGTGGCGCAGCTTCTGTTCCTGGAGATGGAGGACCCGGACGCCGATATCTCCATGTATATCAACAGCCCGGGCGGCAGCGTGACCGACGGCATGGCGATCTTTGATACCATGCGCTACGTCAAGCCCAAGATCCGCACGGTGTGCCTGGGCATGGCCGCGTCGATGGGCGCGTTCCTGCTGATGGCAGGCGAGCCGGGCATGCGCCTGGCGCTGCCCAACAGCGAGGTCATGATTCACCAGCCCAGCGGCGGCGCAAGCGGCCAGGCTACCGATGTGCAGCTTCACGCCCAGTGGCTGCTGCGCACCAAGGGCAAGATGAACAAGCTGATGAGCGAGATGACCGGCCAGCCGCTTGAGCGCATCGAGCACGACGTGGAGCGCGACTACTTCATGACGGCCGAAGAAGCGCTTGCTTACGGCATCATCGATGAAATCTATCAGCCGCGCCAAAAGTGAGTATATTTTCCGTGATCGCGCCTGCCGGTGGCCCCAAGGCCACCGGCAAGGCATATGAAAGAGGATCTGAGGTGCCAAATGCCAAGAGATAAGGATGAAACCAGGCAGCCGCGCGTGGCGCGCTGTTCCTTCTGCGACAAGACGCAGGATCAGGTTCGCCGCATCATTGCGGGTAACGGCGTGTACATCTGCGACGAGTGCATCGCGCTGTGCCAGGAGATCATCGCCGATGATCTGGGCACCGCGCCCAGCCAGGAGCCGCAGAACCTGCCCAAGCCCACGGAGATCAAGGCGGTGCTCGACGAGTACGTCATCGGCCAGGAAAAGGCCAAGCGTGCGCTGTCCGTGGCCGTCTACAACCACTACAAGAGAATCAATGCGCCCAAAAAGCGCGGAGATGTGGAGCTGCAAAAGTCCAATATCGTCATGGTGGGTCCGACCGGCTGCGGCAAGACGTTCCTGGCGCAATCCCTGGCCAAGATCCTGAAGGTGCCCTTCGCCATCGCGGATGCCACCAGCCTTACCGAGGCAGGCTATGTCGGCGAGGATGTGGAGAACATCCTGCTGCGCCTGATTCAGAATGCCGATTACGACATTCAGGCGGCACAGCGCGGCATCATCTATATCGACGAGATTGACAAGATTGCCCGCAAGAGCGAAAACCCGTCCATCACCCGCGATGTCTCCGGCGAGGGCGTGCAGCAGGCGCTGCTCAAGATTATCGAAGGCACCGTCGCCAGCGTTCCGCCGCAGGGCGGGCGCAAGCACCCGCATCAGGAGTTCATCCAGATTGACACGACGAACATTCTGTTCATCTGTGGCGGTGCGTTCGACGGCATCGACAAGATCATCGAGAAGCGCTCCGGCGCCGGTTCCATCGGCTTCGGCGCCGAGGTCAAGAGCAGGGAAAAGCGCAACGTCGGCGAGATCCTGGCGGATATCCGCCCGGAGGATCTGCTCAAGTTCGGCCTGATTCCCGAGTTTGTCGGCCGTCTGCCGATCATCGTGACGCTCGATAACCTCGACGAAGATGCGCTTGTGCGCATTCTCACCGAGCCGCGCAACGCGCTGGTGCGCCAGTACAAGAAGCTCGTGGAGCTCGATGGTGTGGAGCTCGACTTTGAAGACGAGGCCCTCAAGGCCATTGCGGCAAAGGCCATCGCCCGCAAGAGCGGCGCGCGCGGCCTGCGTGCCATCATTGAGGATGCGCTGCTCAACACCATGTTTGAGCTGCCCACGCGCACGGACATCGCGCGCGTGATCGTCACGGCCGACACCATCCGGGCGCACACCGAACCTACGCTCGTGCCCGGAGAGCCCAAGCGCAAGCTGACGGCGGGCAAGACGAGACGCGACAGCGACGGCGCGTCGGCAGCCCGTAGACCGTCGGTATCCTGATTTTCCGCGCGGGGATGGACGAAGCAATTCGCCCGTTCCCGCGCTTTTGTTTTGCATCCGGGGGAAGGATGCCTGGTTTGCCTTGCATCTTCTGACAGGCGAAAGTTGGTCAGGCCCGGCGTGTTGCAAAACAATGTGGGTTCATGTATAATAGATGCACTTCGGCCTGAATCTTTACGAATACAGGCCGGATAAAGGAGGAAACAAGCATTGGCCAAGCCGAGAAAAAAACGCATGGAACCTGTCAGCCTGCCGATGCTGCCGCTGCGAGGGCTCATGATCTTTCCGCACATGGTGCTGCACTTTGATGTGGGCCGCAAGAAGTCCATCGCAGCGCTGGAACAGGCCATGATGGGCGATCAGCGGATCTTTCTGGTCGCGCAACGCGATATGGATGTGGATGATCCCACCGTGGAAGATATCTACCACGTGGGCACCATCGCCGCGGTCAAGCAGGTGCTCAAGCTGCCGGGCGACAACATCCGCCTGCTGGTGGAGGGAAAGAGCCGTGCCATTCTGCGCGCGGTGACGCAGGAAGAGCCCTACTTCGAGGGGGCGCTCGACGAGCTGATTCCCCAGGCGACGCCCGTATCCATCGAAACGGACGCGTTGCTGCGCACGGCGCACACCTATTTTGAAGAATACTGCAAGATGAGCGGGCGCGTCGCCTCTGAGACGATGCAGTCTGTGATGGAGATTGAGGACCCCGGCCAGCTTGCCGATGTCATTGCCGCCAATGTGCTGACCAAGGTGGATGACCGGCAGCAGGTGCTCGAGGAGTTTGACGATCTGCAGCGGCTGGAGGCGGTCTGCGCCATTTTAGTGCGCGAGACGGAGCTTGCCGGTGTCGAAAAGAAGGTCCAGGCCCGGGTGCGCAAGCAGATCGAGCAGAACCAGAAGGACTACTTCCTGCGCGAGCAGATCAAGGCCATCCAGACCGAGCTGGGCGATAAGGACGCCACCGACGTTGAAGACCTGCGCGAGCGTCTGGCCAAAACCCCGATGAACGATGAGGCGCGCGACAGAGCCGCGCGGGAGCTGGACAGGCTCAGCCGCATGGCACCCGGAAGCCCCGAGATCGGGGTAAGCCGCACCTACATCGAGTGGCTGCTGGATCTGCCGTGGGGCAAGCTGACGCCGGATAACCTGGACCTCAAGCGCGCACGGCGCGTGCTGGCGGAGGATCACTACGGCCTTGAAGAGGTCAAGGAGCGGGTGATCGAGTACCTGGCGGTCTGCCGCATCAAGAACAACATGAAGGGCCCTGTGCTCTGCTTTGTCGGCCCGCCTGGCGTGGGCAAGACGTCCGTCGCGCGCAGCATTGCGCGCGCACTGGGGCGCAAATTTGTGCAGGTGTCGCTGGGCGGCGTGCGCGATGAGGCCGAGATTCGCGGCCACCGGCGCACGTACATCGGCGCGATTCCGGGGCGCATCATCTCTTCCATCAAGCAGGCGGGCACGATGAACCCGGTGTTCCTGTTCGACGAGATCGACAAGATGGCCTCCGACGTACGCGGCGACCCGGCCAGCGCCATGCTCGAGGTGCTCGACAGCGCGCAGAACGACACGTTCCGCGACCACTACATCGAGGCGCCGTTTGACCTGTCGGGCGTGATGTTTATCACCACGGCCAACTCGGTGGATACCATTCCCCGGCCGCTGCTTGACCGCATGGAGCTCATCGAGGTCAGCGGCTACACGGAGGATGAAAAGCTGAACATCGCCAAGCGCCACCTGCTGCCCGCGCAGATCAAGGAACATGGTCTGGCGCCGCGCAGCGTGCGCATCAGCGACAAGGTCATGCGCAGCCTGATCCGCGGCTATACGCTGGAAGCGGGCGTGCGCAGGCTGCAAAGAACGATTGGCAAGGTCGTGCGCAAGAGCGCCGTGGAGATGCTCGACGAGGGCATCGAGACGGTTGTGGTGACGGCGGAGAAGCTCACCCAGTTCCTGGGCGCGCCGCGCTATCACTACGAAAAGGCGGGCAAGAAGCCGGAAGTCGGCGTGGTCAACGGGCTGGCCTACACGGTGGTTGGCGGCGATACGCTGCAAATTGAGACGACGACCATGCCCGGAACGGGCGCGCTGGAATTGACGGGCAGCCTCGGCGATGTGATGAAGGAGAGCGCACGCGCGGCAAAATCCTATGTGCGCGCACATGCCTCGGAGCTGGGCATCGACCCGGATTTCTATAAGACGCTCGACATCCACATTCATGTGCCGGAAGGCGCGGTGCCCAAGGATGGCCCCAGCGCCGGCGTGACGATGACCACGGCGCTCGTCTCTGCGCTCACGGGCATTCCCGTGCGGCAGAATGTGGCGATGACCGGCGAGATCACGCTGCGCGGCAGGGTGCTGCCCATTGGCGGCCTGAAGGAGAAGCTGCTGGCCGCGCACAGGGCGGGCATCGACACGGTGCTCATCCCCAGGGAGAACGTCAAGGACCTGGAGGAAGTGCCCGAAAACGTTAAAAATGCCATCACCATCATTCCGGCGGAGGATGTGCACACGGTGCTTTCCACGGCCCTGTGCGAAAAGCCGAAACCCGGTGCAAAGGCGGCGGAAAAGGCAAAGCAGGATGTGCCTTCCGGGGAAGAGGCCTCCGTCATGGTGCAAAACACGGACGTGCCGCCTTCTCTGCACGCGTGAGTCAAAGGAGATACAGATGATCGTCAAGCGCGCGGATTTTATCACCTCGATGAAGGATTACGGCGATTATGCCACACGGGGTTGCCCCGAGGTGGCCTTCGCCGGCAAGAGCAACGTGGGCAAATCCTCCATGATCAACAAGCTGACCAACCGCGGCAAGCTGGCGCGCACGAGCGCAACGCCGGGCAAGACGCGGCTGATCAACGTCTACCAGATCAACGGGGAGATCAACTTCATCGACCTGCCGGGCTATGGCTTTGCCAAGGTGAGCAAGGAAGAAAAGCTCTCCTGGGGCAGGATGATGCAAAACTACTTCGCTACTACGCGGGATCTGTGCCACGTGTTTCACCTGGTGGATATTCGCCACGAGCCCAGCGCAGAGGACAGGGAGATGAACCTGTTCCTGCGCCAGGCGGACATCCCCTTCACGGTTGTGGCGACCAAGGCCGACAAGATCAGCCGCGGCGCACGGCTCAAGCACATTGCGCCCATCTGCCGCGCGCTGGCGGTGCAGCCCTGGCAGGTGCTCGTCTTCTCGTCAGAAGACGGCACCGGGCGGGATGAGCTTCTTGAGCGCATCGAAGCGGTGTGCACCGAGGAGCAGGAGCCGTCCGCGGAGGAATGATGCGGCTTAAAAAGAGAGGACCTGAACGGTATACAAAGCCAAAGGGAGCCTGAGAGGAAAAATTCCTCCCAGACTCCCTTTTTTGCTTTGCATGCTGATGCTATTCTAACGTTACATTCATACTTTGCAGATCAACCCCGCCTCAATCGCAGGCTTGCTGGGCAAGCCTGCTCAGACTGTCAAAAAACCCTTCCGGGAGGTTTGGAGGGCCGAAGCCCTCCAAATGCAATCCGCATCCGGCGACATGTGCGGCGGATGCGGAAGCCTTGCCTTGCAAGGTTTCCTTGCGCTGTTTCCCGCCCG
>DVJV01000229.1 GCA_018716525.1 Candidatus Ventricola gallistercoris | reverse complement strand
AGGCTAAATTCTTTCACTTTTGCGCAAATTTTTTAGAAAAAAATGGTTTATCGCTCTTTGCAGTGTTTGCACGCGCACCAAGCGATACAAAGAATCCCCAAATTTCTCCCATCCGGAAGGAATTCGGGGATTCTCATTTTCAAAAAGCTTTGTCATTTGTCAGCCATCCGGGGGCATGTTCCGGGGAAACCGGAGGATATTCTCCCGTTCACACCGCCATGCCTGTTCTTCCCCTTTGTCGGCCTCTCCCGCCGTACGGCATACCGCCCATCCCAAAAAAGCAACCAGCATGATGGACAGGCCCACCGCGACGCCGGAAAGCAACAGCGCCATGCATCCGCCCTCCTTGGATCACCTTCAGGTGTCTTCCCTGAAAGTATATCCGGACTGCGGCACGCTAATACGCTTAAAGTCCCACGCGCTGATACATGCGCACACGGTGGAGTGTCCGCGCGCTGTTTATGGTTTCCAGTACGGCACTGACCTTGTCAGCAAGGGTGACGATCAAGGTTTCCTTATACCGCGGCAGCGCGATATTCAGGGGGAACATGTGCTTGCGGATGACATCCTGCTCGATGTCATTGAGCTCAAACTGTTCAAGCGCCGTGTTGAGCGCTTCACGCGCATGGGTAAAGCCGTGAAGCAGGCGCAGGTTCCCGGGATCATGCCAGTCATACATGAAGAAGTCGTGCAGCAGCGCACCGCGCACCATGCTGCGTTTGTCCACCTTCACGCCCAAACGCTCGGCAATGCGAAGCGACAAATAGCATACAGACAGGCAGTGTTCATACCGCGTCACGGCGCCGTGCTGAATAAACGAACGCAGCGATTGCATGCTCTCAGAATCGAGCACGTCTTCACCCAGCCGGCACATCTCCATGAGCGTCGGATCCCGGGGAATACGATTGAAGTCCATGGCACTCTCCTTCTTTCTCAAAGTCATATACGGTTATTATATCATGATCTGTGTTCCAGTCAACCCGATGGCAGCATTTGCCATCTGGAACACAGCCCCTCCGCCTCGCGCCCTTGCGTGCGGAACAAGGGTTCACACCTGATGCAGCGGGCTTTCGCCCCGCGTCATCGCTTCGTGCTCGGATGCAATCTCCGCGTGCAGCTTTACCGAATCCCACGTTGCATTGGTCGGCGTGAGCATGGCCTTAAGCGCCACCGGCGCTACGCCTATTCTGCGCATGGCGCCAAGCAGCGCCTGCAGCATGCCTGCCGGAAAGTGCGCCATAACGAGCATCTCTTCGTCAAAATCGCCCATGCCCGCCTCGGAGGACGGTTCTGCGTCCACGCCGCACAACGCACCCACCGGCAGCGCATATTCTTCCTTGGCCACCAGTTTAATGCGAATCTTCAGGCGCATCGCCGCCAGGCGAATCTTGCTCAGACGATCCCCCTCCAGATTATAGCACAGCAACACGGGTTGTTTCATTCTCTTTCCCCCTTTTATTGCCGCAGCATTCCCTGCATACGGCAAGATGCCCCATCTCAGTTTTCAAACGGCAGCTGCAAGAACTGCGCCATCCGCCGCACCAGTTCGCGCGCCTGCTCCCGTGTTGGCATTTCCGCAAAGATGCGCACGCGCGGCTCCGTACCCGAAAAACGGGTGATGATAAATCCCTCGTCAAACCAGACCTTGCAGCCATCCAGATAGCTGGTCTTGAGAACTGGCACGCCAAAGTCCGGCAGCTGGCGGCGCACCATCACCGCCTCGTGAATGCTCTCCCGGCTCTCATGCGTCAGCGCCCAGTCATATTCCGCCATGTACAGCGAGCCGAACGTGTCGGATACTTCCTTGAGCAGCGCCGAGAGCGGCTTTCGCGTCACGCTGACCATTTCCACCAGCAGCGACGCGGCATACAGTCCATCCTTGCCGCTGATATGCCCGCGCACCGTCAGACCGCCGGAGGACTCGCCGCCGATGAGCGCGTCGTGCGCCTCCATGGCCGAGGAAATGTGCTTAAAGCCCACCGGCACCTCGTAACACGTTTCGCCAAACGCCTTGGCCACGCGGTCGAGCATGTGCGTGGTGGCGGTGTTGCGCACGGCTGCGCCCTTCCACCCCTTGTACTTGAGCAGATAGTAGTACAGCAGCACCAGCACATTGTTGGCCGATACATAGCGTCCCGTCTCGTCGATAATGCCCAGCCGGTCGGCATCGCCGTCGGTAGCAATGCCGATATCGGCGTGGTGATCTGCCACAGAGCTCTGCAAGTCGCGCAGCGTGTCCGGGTTGGGCGCAGGCAGATGGCCACCGAAGAACGCATCGTGCCGGTCGTTGATCACATCCACATCGCACCGCGCCGTGAACAAAATCGTCATCAATCCCGTCAGGCTGACGCCATACATCGGGTCGAGCACAACGCGCGGCCTGCGCGCGCGGATCGCCTCCATGTCGATTTTCTCCATGATGGAGTCCAGATATTGATCCCGGGGGTCGATAAACGTCACCAGTCCATCGCGCAGCGCGCTTTCAAACGACACAAGATGGATATCCTCCTGCGACAGGGCGTTAGCCTCCCGGCCCACGTCGTTGGTGACATCTTCCGTGGCGTCGCGTCCGCCGCGGGTAAAGAGCTTGATGCCGTTGTAGATCGCCGGATTATGGCTTGCCGTCACGGCCGCGCCATAGGGCAGATTCATGTTTTTCACCGTGAACATGATCTGAGGCGTCGGCGCAGCCAGGTTGACAAAGTACATCTTGATTCCTGCGCCCGCCATGGCCTGCGAAAACCAGATGGCCGACTCCCGGCTCAGAAAGCGCCTGTCATAGCCGATGCAAAATCCTTCCTGATCCACGCCTTCGCGCTTCATGCGCCTGGCCACAGCCGTCGCCACGCGCTGTATATTTGCCCGCGTAAATTCATCGCCGATGACCGCGCGCCATCCGCCAGTGCCAAACTCGATCATGGTATCCTCCATTCCTTTGCAAACGTTGTGGTGAAGTTTCTCTTTACATTGTACCAAATTTACACCAAAAGGAAAAGGGGATGAGCAAAAGTGACATATGTTTTGCCCATCCCCTGCAAATCTGCCATTCTGATCTTCGCCACGGCTGAGCACAGCTTTCCCCCCCTGTCTGCAAAAAAAGACCGCCTTCAAAACCTTGAAAGCGGCCTGATACGCCACATCACTTCACGCCGATGGCATGGGTCTGCGGCGGCAGCGACATGGTCATGATCCCGGTCGTGTATACGACGATCTCATCGCCCACCTCAGGCGTCTGCGCGCCCTCGGGCAGGGTCACCAGAACCTGATCGTTTACGTCGGCACGGTCGATGAGCACCCGCCCATCCTCCTGCACCTCGGCAACGGTGCCGCTGATCTCGTACACGCTGATCCGCATGGCCGTGACCATCGGCGGCAGCGAGCGCGTCATCACGCCGTTATAGAGCACCACCGCGTACTGCCCGACTGCGAGCGCGTTCTGCTCGATGCCTTCATAGACGGTATCCTCGGCAAAATTCACATGCACCTGGCCCTGCTGCGCGTCTTCCAGAATCAGGTAGTCTTCACCCACCTCTGTGATCTGTCCGGTGAGCGTAAAGACCTCCTGCTGCGCGTCCGTGGCGTTCTGCCCATCTTCCGAAAGCGGCTCAACCAGCGCGCCATCCAGCGCTTCGCCGCCAGCCTGCGGCGCTTCGGTCTGTGCGGGCTGCGCCGTCACCTGCGGCTGAGCATCCTCCAGGCCGCCATTTGCATTGCGTGTATACACCGCATAAGCACCAACAAGCACCAGCACAATCAGTGCGATAATCCAAATCTTCTTCATAATGCGTATCCTCCTGCATCATAGTGTGTCTCGGACGTCTGCGTCCGATACCTTACAGACGGATGAAGATGGAAAAAGGTTCCCGGATACGCAAAAGAATTTTTTATTCTTCCGCATCACGCTCAAATTCACCTGCGTGCGCCTGAAAAAAGTCGTAATACATGCGCACGTGCTCAAGTTGCGTCCACCTGCGCACATTAACGGGATCGCTATCCAGATCGTAGATCTTGGCGCCACGCATGGAAAGCAGGAACGGCGAATGTGTGGCAATGACAAACTGGCAGCCGAAAAAACGCGCCGAATCGCTGATAAACGTGCAGAGCTCCTGCTGGCGGGCCGGGGAAAGGCTGTTTTCCGGCTCGTCGAGCAGGTAGAGCGCGTCTTCCCCGATCAGATTGGTAAACATGCGGAAGGCGTTTTCGCCATTTGAAAACGTGCGCACATCCATGCCCAGTTCCTCGCGAATGTAGCGCGACTGCGTGTGCTTTCTGGCGCGGTTAACGCGCCTGAGCTCCTCATAATCGGTCATGGACGTGAGCGTATAGCCCGAACGCTTCTCCTGCCAGTACGTCTCAAAGAGCTTTTCGCGTTTGTTTTCGACGCCATCGTTGAACGCGCGCACATCGAGCATGGCGTCAAACACATCGTCGCTGGTGATGATGCGGCTCTGTGGCGGGATAGGCGAGGCTGCCTTCATCCGGCACAGTTCCACGTAATCGGAAAAGAAGTGGGTCTTATTGAACGCGGCGCCGCGCATGAGCTGCGCCTTTTGGGCGATCACATGAAGCGCCGTGGATTTTCCCGTGCCATTGCCCCCGTAGAAAATGGTGACCGGCTCAAAGTCCACACGCTCAAAGCGGTGACGCGAAAGGATTTTGAATGGATAAAACGACGCAAAACACGTCCGTTTTTCTTCAAGCAGAAAGCTGGTTTCCCGCTCAGCGTCGGGAAACGAAAAGGTTTCCAGATAGAGCATGGTCTTCCTCTCTCTCCTTCCCTTTTCATAAAGGGAATCGCACAATCATGCGCCAATGCTTCGGGGGCATAGCCCCGCATCTTTCAGGGCAAACTGCGATCGATAAGGAGGCATAGCGATGATTGAACAAGACACCATCCGCCTGTTGCGCGAGTGCGACGCAGGCATCCGGATGGGCATATCCTCCATCGAGGATATCCTGCCCCGCGTGGAAAACGACGCATTCCGCGAGAAAATGAGCCGCTGCAAAGCCGAGCACGAAAAGCTGGAGCGCGAAGTGCGCCGGGAGCTTGACCGCTATCAGGATGAGGGCAAGGCCCCCAGCAAGATGGCACAGGGCATGTCTGCGGCCAAGACAGGCGTCATGTTCGCCATGGATGCGACCGACGAAACGGCGGCAAGCCTGATCACCGACGGATGCAACATGGGCGTCAAGTCCCTGAACCAGTACCTCAACGAGTACGAAGCGGCCGACGAGCGCTCCAAAGACATCGCCAAGCGGCTGATTCACCTGGAAGAGCAGCTGGCAACCGACATCCGCGCCTATCTGTGAGCACGGTTACGCCCGCGTCCCCACGAAGCGGCGCACATCCACGCCGGAAAACTCAATGATGCGCATCCGTCCCTGATCGCATAGCCTGGCCGCTATGCGATCTTCGTATTTTTCATAGAGCTGCTGCACCGAGCAGTTGGTCGTCACAACCAGGCTTCGCCCTGCATTGTGCCGCTCGCTGACGACGTGGTAGATGCCTCCGACCGTCACCCCGCGCAGCATGGGTTCGCTGCCCAGGTCGTCGATGGCCAGCAGGTCGCAGCCGAGCAGATCCTGCACCTGCTCGGCGCCCTCTCCGCTGAACTGGTAGCGGCGCAGCACCTCCGTGAGCTTGTAGGCGGAGATCACCACCACGGAATAGCCGCGCTCCAGCACGCGCTGGGCGATGCAGTTCATCAGGAACGTCTTGCCCAGGCCGGAAGCCCCGTAAAGCAGCATTCCCTTTCCGCTGCCAGGCTCAAACGCATCGGCATACTGCTCGCACAGATCCCGGATGCGGCGCATATAGCCGCGCTGTGTGTTCTTGCGCCCCTCGATCGGCACATCCGGAAAGACCGACTCATCAAACGCGGCAAAGTTCTGCTGCCGGAGGCCCTGCAATCCCTCGTTTTCATAGAGCTTGTTGAGCACGGCACGCTTGAGGCACACGCACGGCTCATGCACCGGCTCGCCCACATACCCCGTATCCCGGCAGAGCGGGCAGCGGTATACGGGCTGCAAATAATCCTCCGGCAGGCCGCAAGCCTTCAGCTCCCGGCGGAGGCTCGCGTTGAGCTGCTCCATCTCCCGCTGCATAGAGGAAGAGATTTCCTTCGCCTTTGCCGGGGATGCAAAGGCTTCCCGCATCCCCGAAAAGAGCAGCGACTGCCTTCGCGCAAGCAGCGCCGCAATGGCGGGGCTTTTGCCCTGTGCAGTCTCCCGGCGCGCGCTTTCCTCGCGCATGTTGGCGGCGCGCTGGGCTTCCAACTCGGAAAGCGCCTCGCGCATCACGTTTTCCCGGCTCAGCATCCGTCATCCTCCTCATCCAAATCGACCACCATGCGCTGGTAATCATCCGCCGTATAGTGGTGGTGCACAAACGCATCCTGCGCGCGGGGCGCTGTGGGGGCCGGCTGTGCCGGCTTCGCGGCGCGCACATGTGCTTCGTGCTCGGCGCGGGCTGCCTCCGGTGTGGAAATGCCGGCCCTGTGCCAATCCGAAAGAATCCTGCCGGTGGCCATCATCGGCGCGCCGCTTCCGCGCGCATACTGAGCCGCCAGCAAAATCATCTCCTGCGTCATGCAAAGCTCCTGCATCCAGCGGCACAGCAGATCCCGGTCCGGCGCAACGGGCCGCTTTTCCAGCCCCGCCGCCTCGTAAATCTCCCGCAGCTGCGCGTTGAGCGCACGCGTGCGCGCGGCATCGGCGCGCACAGCATCCGCTGTGGTAAGGCCCCGCTGCCTCCACCGCGTCAGGAAGGCGTCCACATCGTCCATATTGCCGCCGCCAGACCGCCTGTGCGCAGCCGCTACCGCCAGCAAAATGAGCTCCTCGCTCGCCCCCTGCGACCGCCACCCTTCGATGACGGAAAGATCCTCCGGAGTCGGCGTGATTCCGGTGCGCCCCAGCCCCGCGTAGACTTCCCGCGCAAAGTCGCGCGCCTCGTGCTCGCGCATCATGCCCGCCTCCAGGACCTGGGCCTCATGCCTTCCAAGCTGGTGCTGCCGCAGCAGGATACCATCCAGATAGGCCATCGTCGGCGCGCCTTTCGTCGTCTCGCGGCAGGCCTCCTGTACTGCCTCGGGCGTGAATCCCCATTCGTCGATCCACTTGCGGTACATCGCTTTCTCGTCTTCGCTCGGCGCGCGGCGCTGTCCCAGCCGCGAGAGCAGCTTGCGAAGCTGCGTCTCCCGCTCCCGGCCCAGCACGATGATCTTCTCCACATCCTCCACCGTGCGCACGCCGCTTTGCGCCCACTCCTGCGCGTGCTTATCCGCAATGCGCATGGACACGCGCCCGCCGCTGTTCTCCATCTCGATTTGCAGCAGCATGAGCACAACCTCTTCGGGCAGCTCCAATACATCCACCCAGTCGAATATCGTCTGGTATTCCGCGCTGTGCAGCTCACGGCCGCCCAGCACCCGGCGGATCTCTTCGGTGAAATTGCGGTTATAGAGCTGTTCGCCCGGGTTCTCCGCCCGGGTGAGCGTCAGCTGCTTCAGGTTGCGCAGCGTGTATGCCGGCGGGTTATCCGCTACGCGGTGCACAAGCCCATCCCTCGCCCAGTATCTGAACGCCCGCTCGACGTCTTCCTCCGTCATATCCAGATCCTTGGCCATGGAGGCAAGCGACATCCGTTCGGACGGATGGTAACACAGCATCAGCGCATACAGGTACACCTTGACAAACTCCCCCGGTGCGTGAAGCATGTACTCGGTGATGAACATGTTCTCCACCGGGGTGGAGTCAAACAAAGCCGCACTGTCGTCAAATGCGCAAAACGCCATGCACGCATCCTCCTTTTTTCACTGCTCCTGCCACGGGTGATTCTCCAGAAAGCGGCAGAATTCATCCTCCGGCATAGGCCGGGCGTAATAGTACCCCTGAATCATATCCGCGCCGCATTCGATGACGCGCCGGACCTGCTTCTCGTGCTCGATGCCCTCCACGACGAGCGTCTTGCCAATCTGGTGGAACAGCTCGATGAGCATCCTGAGGATCTGCGCGCGCCCCGGGTCTTGCAGCATGGCCCGGGCAAGGCTCCGGTCGATCTTCACGCACTGGATGGGGGAATCAAGCACGTAAGCAAAGTTTGAATACCCCACGCCAAAGTCATCCATATAGATCTTGATGCCCAGTTCGCTGAGGCGCTGCATCTGCCGCCGGGCATGCGACATATCGCTCAGGATCGTGCTCTCTGTAATCTCTACCTTGATTCGTTCTGGCGCAAGCCCCTACCTGTGCAGGCACTCCAGTAGATACTCGGCGACTTCCGGGTCCTGAAAGGACTGCCGGGAGAGATTGATCGCCACCTGCCCGGCCCGCCTTCCCGCAGGCGAACTCAAAAAGCGGCAAACCTCTTCCGCAACGATCCGGCTCAGCGCATCGATCATGCCGTTTTCTTCAGCCAGGGCGATGAACAGATCCGGCGAAACCGGATTCCCTTCGCCGTCGTTGAGCCGCAAAAGCGCCTCCGCGCCGCAGAACGTGCGCGTATGGCAGCTATACAGCGGCTGATACCACACCCGAAAGCGCCGGTTCTCAATGGCATCGCGCATGATGCGCAGCATGTGACGCTTGTGGCAGATCATCTTCCCAATATCCTGGTCAAACCTGAGTTCCCGCTTTTCCTGCCTGCGGGCAAGCGCAAGCGTGTATTCCAGGTATTCGCTGATCTGCTCCGGCGTCCAGTCCTCACCATGATAGACCATATAGGCCTGTGTGCTCAGCACATGCGCCTGCCGCTCCCCAACCGTCCAGTTGCCGGCAAAGCAGTCGAGCACCTCTTTCTCCGTCCGTCTGGCCGCCTCGTCGTTTTTAAAGGGCATGACCATGGCAAACGTGACATTGGAATAGCGGAAAACGCGCCCTTGCGGGGTGATCTGTTCCAGCTTGTAGGCAATCTCGTACAGGAGCGCATCGCCAAAGGGGTGCCCATACATCTGGTTGACGGCAGCATAGTTTTCCAAATGCAGCAAAATGAAGTGCATCGCCTGCCGGTTAGCCAGGCGCAATGCGACTTCGGTAAAGAAATTGTTGCGGTTTCGGATGCCCGTTAAACAATCGTGATCCAGCGTCCGGCTATTGAAGCTGATGACGATGATCAGATTGGCAATGGCCGTCAGCGTGCCATTGAGCAGGATTTCGGGAAACGCGACCTGAAAGGCCGCCATCGACAGGATCAGCGGGGGCAGGCTGTATATGAGGTTGGCCATGTTTTTGCACACGCTGTGCCTGTATTTCAAAAAGCAGGCGACCAGCATGCAGATTTCAATGAACAGGATAACATAGCCCAGCCTGTTGATCGGGCCCCGGCGGTACACGCGGTCTGCGTCAAAGTAAAACATCGCCCCGCTGCGCAGATTCCAGATGACGGCAGCGGTAAACCCCACCGTCAAGGCTGCAATGCCCTTCCATGCCCTTTTGAGCGGGCGCTTGTCATAGACGTGCTCAAAGAGCTGCATGAACAAGTAGTGCGCCAGCATGGAGCACATGACCAGGCTGATTTCAAAGTACAGGCTGTTGAGCAGCAGATTGAGCCACAGGGGAATCTTCCACGCATAGGCGATGGTGTACACGCACACGACATTGATCAGCACGGAAAGCGTAGACATGCACAGGCACACCAGATGGTACTTCCGGTTAAACGTGTAGGCCACATGGCGCCCGTAGAGGTAATAGCGCAAAAACAGGATGACCAGTATGACAAACGCCAGATACTCTGCAACCAACGTCCAGTGGTCCATAGTTACCTCCCGTTCAAGCAGGCATACACCGCGCTTGCGTACCCCTTGCATGCGGCCGCAGGGACGCAATGCCTCATCTTTTGTTACCGCGCTTCCATCACAACACCGTTCATAACGATTGAGGCCAATATACCCCATTCCCCATGGGTTGTCAAGCCACGCCGCTTACGCGCCCGGCCGGCGCGCGAGGATCACATCGCGGTTGATCGCCTGCTCCACCCAGTGTTCGAGGTTTCCGGTCGCAACGATCTCAAATCCCGCCTTTTCACACAGGCCGCACAGATACGGACGCCGGGTCACATAGGTGTTAAAGCTCATGGCCAGTACGCCGCCCGGCTTGAGCACGTCAAACCACCCCGGCAGGGCCGCACCCAGCGTGCCGCCAATGGAATCCTGCCTGCCGGCAGTGCCTTTTTGCACCCCGTAGGGAAGATCGGTCACCATCAGATGCGCGCTGCCCGGATGCAGCAGCGCCGCCGCATCGCGCGTGTCGCCGCAGATGAAGCGCAATGTGCGCGTGTCGCCATCCTTAAAGTGCTCTGCCGTGTCGGAAAAGACAAACTTCGTCTCCCGTCCGCCGAGCTTGCCGCGCACGGTGAGTGCGCTCTCCGTCTTCTTGTGCTTGATACGGTGGTATTCCAGGTAGCGGGTCACATACTGCGCCGCCTCCTGCACATCCTGACGGGCAATTTCAATGCCCACGCCGTGGTAGCCCCTGCGCAGCGCGAGTAACAGTGTCGTGCCGCGTCCCGCCATGGGATCGCACACCACGAGCTGGCTGTCGTGTATGGGCATGAACGCGCTTGACGCCAGCGCCATGGTCATCATCGCGTCGGTAAACATTTCATTGGTCTTGCCCTTGTATTTGAGCAGCGCAGGCAGATCCTCTCCCACATACTGCGGATGCAGGCGCTCAACCGGCGTCAGGTGCCCTTCCTCCAGGATGAACATGACATAGACGCTTGACAACTGGCTGAGCATACGCAGGTCGCGCTGCGTCAGTTTCGGCGCCTCAAACGTGAGAAACGAAGCGCCGCCCATCTGCATGACGCCCACATCGCCTCCGCGTCCCAGCGCTGCAAGCGTCATGGACAGCTCCTCCCGGGCGATCTGCAAAAGCGACTGGCGATAGCGCACATTCTGGTGCGGATAGAGCAAAAATGCGTACATGATCTGACCCCTCCATGCGTGCAGAAAGCCTTTGCCCGCTTTCTGCACCCGTTTTTCCTCACAATGCGCTCTTGCGGTTTCTGACCGGCCCGCGCAGCAGATCGCCCGCCGCAAGGCTCTCTCCGCAGGGGATGCGCACACGCTCAAGCGGCACGCTGACCACACCCACGTGCTCGCCCGTGCGGTCGATGACGATATCCTCCACCGTAAAGGGACGGCTGCCGTGCGGCGTAACCGTTTCCAGCTTGTCGCCGACAAAGAAACGGTTTTTCATCTCCACCAGCGCCACGCCGCCGGAGACATCCAGCACATAGCCCATGTACTCCGATGCCTGCGTCACGCCCACTGCCCCGCCGCAGACCTGCGGCTGGCCAAAGTAAAACCCCGTGTCATACACCCTGTGGCTCACCTTATCCAGCTCTGCGCGCAGCTCCTCATGCAGGGCCTCATCGGCTTCATACGCCTGCGGATCGCGCGCCCAGGCATTCATCGCCCTGCGGTAGGCGCCCACGACGGTAGCGATGTAGATCTCCGTCTTCATCCGCCCCTCGATCTTCAGACACGACAGCCCGCTTGAAAGCAGCCGCGGCAGATGATCCATCATGCAGATATCGCGGCTGGAGAGGATCGCCGTGCCGTGCTCGTCTTCCTCGATGGGCAGCGCCTCATCCGGCCGCGTGCGCTCATGGAGCGTATAGGTCCAGCGGCAGGGCTGGCTGCACGCGCCGCGGTTGGCGCTGCGCCCCGTCAGAAAGCTGGAGAGCATGCACCTGCCCGAATACGCCATGCACGCTGCGCCGTGGACGAACGCCTCCAGCTCGATCTCCCCGTGCAGCTGCGCGGCCATCGCCTCGATCTGAGCGAGCGTCAGCTCCCGCGCGAGCACCACGCGCGATGCGCCCAGCGCGCGATACACGCGCGCCGTCTCGCTGTTCGTGGTGCTGGCCTGCGTGCTCACATGCACCGAGAGCCCTGGCACCTCGCGCGCAATGCGGGCGATGGCCCCCAGGTCCGAGACGATCACCGCATCCACGCCCATGTCCCGCGCCGCGTGCGCCATGCGGAGCATGCCGGGCAGATCGCCATCCTGAGCGAAGATGTTGAGTGTCAGATAGAGCTTTGCGCCTGCCGCGTGCGCCAGCTGCACTGCCTGCGCCAGCTCCTGTTCGTCAAAATTGCCGGCCTGTGCCCGCAGGCCGTACTGCTTTACCCCACAATAAACGGCGTCTGCGCCGAAGCGCAGCGCCGTTTTCAGGGGCCTCATGCTGCCCGCCGGAGCGAGCAGCAAGGGGATGGATTGCATCATTCAAGCCCTCTGCTCTTGTCGTATTCCTGCCACAGCGGCTTGTACATGGCCACAGCAGCATTGTGCTCTTCCAGCGTTCTGGAGAAGTGCAGTTCGCCGGAATTGGGGTCTGTCGAGCAGAAGTAGAGGTACTTCTGGGCGACATACTGCTCATCGGGGTACAGCGCCGCCACCACCGCATCCATAGACGGATTGCAGATCGGGCCCACGGGCAGCCCCGAATGGGTATACGTGTTATAGGGCGAATCCACAGCCAGATCGCTGTCGGAGAGCACCATCTTTTCAGAGCCGGACACATACTTGACCGTAACATCGGACCCCAGGGTCATGCCCTCGCGCAGGCGGTTGTGGAACACCGCGCTGACCTTGGCAAAGTCCGCCGTCTTGGCCTCCTTCTCGATCATCGAAGCCATCGTAAAGACCTCGTCCATGGTCATGCCCAGTTCCTGCGCGCGCTCGTCATAGCCGATCAGGTAAGCAGCCTCCGTCTGCGTGAGCAGCCGCTTGATGATCGTATCGGCGCTGGAATTGGTGTAGATCTCATACGTGTTGGGGGACAGGTAGCCTTCCAGCGCATAGCGGCGCTGCGAGGCGTCCTCCGTATTCAAAACGTCCTCGATGAAGTAGTAGCCGCTGTACGTCTCGCCCGTCTTGCACAGGTTCAGGAACTCCTCCGTATCCTTGAGGATACCCAGATCCAGCAGGTACTTGGCGATATCCTCCACCGTCCAGCCCGGGATGATGGTGATCATCGTGGTCAGCGGTTTGCCGTCGCCCGAGATGAGCTGGTCGAGAATCTCCGTGGCGGACATGGAGCGGCTGAGCTCATAGTCGCCGCTTTGGATCTTCTGGCCCATGCCCATAAAGTCTGCCATGTACTTGAACACCGAATGGTTGTTAATCAGCTCTGCCTCCTCGAGGTTGCGCGCCACCGTGGACAGCGAGCTGCCGGAGGCCACCGTAAAGGCCACCGTGCTGGTATCCTGCGCATCCACCGGCGCCAGGAACATGCTGTCGATCTTCTGCCATCCGGTGTAGACCAGGCCGCACACGATCACAAACGAGCAGGCAAACACCAGCACCGGCCGCAGCACCTTCCAGATCCAGTCGTACCAGAAGAAACCGTATCGCCTGCGTTCATGCAACTCCCGCTCGTCCAGTTCGCGCGAGACGCGCTTTTTTTTCTTCGCCAAATTCGCTTTCCCTCCGTTTGCCGGGCATTTTCCTTGAAAACCACACTTCTGCGGCGCAGCCGGTGTTTTCCGTCATTCGCCGCGCTCGGGTACGTCAAAGCGGATGCCCGCAGCATCCGTGAGAATTTTGAACACATCCGCGAGCGTCTTTTGCATCTGCATTTCTGCCATCAGATACTTTTGTACGTCCGGGTTCATGTACAGCAGCGAAGCCAGCTGCTGAAAGCGCTGCATCTCCTCGCTGGGCATCTGCCCCGCAGCGCCCACCATGCTCATCTGCAGCTGCACTTGGAGGCGCTTATACTCCTCCAGCAGCACGCGGTTGGTCTCATCCGCATAGGCGCGCTCACGCAGAGCGGCCAGCTCCATGCACTCGTCGCTCCTGCGGATTTCGTCGGCCAGGCGGTGTGCCGTATCATAGATGTTCATCTGACTTCAACCTCTTCCCTCTTCGCAAGGCGTGCCCGGCGTCAGTCTCCTTTCGCCGGGCCCAGTGCCTCACGTCTCCATGATGATCGGCAGGATCATCGGGTTGCGTTTGATCATGTTGATCAGGTACGCATGCATCTCATCCTTGATGCCGTTTTTAATGGACGTCCAGTCGCTCT
>DVJV01000228.1 GCA_018716525.1 Candidatus Ventricola gallistercoris | reverse complement strand
GCGCGCGTTTTACCGGTTGCTCAGACAGAGGGAGCAGATGCCCAATACACTCGAGCAGCTGTCCTCGGAATCGGGCATGAGCACAGGAAGTGCTCTGTGCGCTATGCAGATTTTTGAGCAGATGGGGCTGGTGACATTCACCAGTGAGCCTTTTACATACAGGATGATCCCGAGCGGGCGCGTGTCGCTTGATGATAGCACTTTGCGCAGCCTGCTCATGCAGATGAAGGGGTAAGGGGGGTTGTTGTTTGACGCAGGAGGAATGCAGGAATCTCGATGAGCTGATTGGCACGCTGCTCAAATACCATCCTGAAGCGCATGTCGAGCTCGTGGAGAAGGCCTATCACTTTGCGGAAAAGGCGCACGAGGGACAACTGCGCAAATCAGGCGAACCCTATTTCACACATCCGCTCACGGTGGCCAGCATACTGGCCAAACTCATGCTGGATGCGCCGACAATCGCCGCGGGTCTCTTGCACGACACGGTGGAGGATTGCGACGATGTGACGATTGAGCGGATCGAGAAGGAATTCGGCCAGGAGGTTGCCCTGCTGGTCGACGGCGTGACCAAATTGCGCCGGCTCGATTTCTCTTCCCGCGTAGAGCAGCAGGCGGAATCCATTCGCAAGATGATCCTGGCCATGAGCAAGGACATCCGCGTGGTGCTCATCAAACTGGCGGACCGCACGCACAACATGCGCACGCTCAAGTCCCAGCCGCCCGAGAGCCAAAAGCGCATCGCTCAGGAGACGCTGGACATCTACGCGCCGCTAGCGCACCGGTTGGGCGTCTACAAGATCAAGCAGGAGCTGGAGGATCTGTGCCTGCGTTATCTCGATCCCGAGGGCTACCAGAACCTGATCACCAAGGTGGGCATGAAGCGCGCCGAACGCGAGGCAAACATCCGCGCTGTCATCAACACGCTGAGCGAAAAGCTCAAAGAGATGCACATCCACTATGAAATCGACGGGCGGCCCAAGCACTTTTACAGCATTTACAGAAAAATGGTGCTTCAGCACAAGCCGTTTGAGCAGATCTTTGATCTGATCGCCATCCGTGTGCTGGTGGATACCGTGCAGGACTGCTATGCCGTGCTTGGCGTGGTGCATACCCTTTGGAAGCAGATTCCCAACCGCTTCAAGGATTACATTTCCATGCCCAAGCCGAACATGTACCAGTCGCTGCACACGACGGTGGTGGGCGAAAAGGGAATGCCCTTCGAGGTGCAGATCCGCACTTACGAGATGCACCGCATCGCGGAATACGGCATTGCCGCGCACTGGCGCTACAAAGAAGGCAAGCAGGTCGCCGACTCGCTAGACAACAAGCTCTACTGGCTGAGGCAGATTCTTGACTGGCAAAACGATACGCGGGACTCGGAGGAATTCATCAAATCGCTGAAAGTCGATCTGTTCAGCGACGAAATCTTCGTTTTCACGCCAAAGGGCGAGATCATCGACCTGCCGCGCGGAGCCACGCCGATTGACTTTGCCTACCGCATCCACAGCGCCGTGGGCAACAAATGCGTGGGTGCCAAGGTCAACGGGCGCATTGTCACGCTGGATACGCCGCTGAACACCGGCGACTTTGTGGAAATCATCACCCAGCAAAACAGCAAAGGCCCCAGCCGTGACTGGCTTAAAATCGTTAAGACGTCGCAGGCCAAGGCCAAGATCCGCCAGTTCTACAAAAAAGAGCTGAAGGAGGAAAACATCGCCAACGGCAAACAGATGCTCGACTATGAGGCGCGGCGCCAGGCGCTCAGCCTGCCCATGCTGCTTAAGCCCGAGTATGTCGAGCCGATCCTGCACAAATTCTCCTTTGCCGATGTCGACGATCTGTATGCGGCGGTCGGCTGTGGTGGGGTTGCGGCGGCACAGGTGGTCACACGCCTGCGCGAAGAGCAGAAAAACCACGAAAAGCCCCTTGTGCCGGTCATGCCGCGCGTGCAGGCCGATCCGGTGCACACGCGCCCCAGCAGCTCAGCCAAGGACGACATGGGCATCAAGATCGCCGGGCTGCCGGGCTGCCAGGTGCACTTTGCCAAGTGCTGCACGCCGTTGCCAGGCGACGAAATCGTCGGCTACATTACGCGTGGCCGCGGTGTGACCATTCACGCCAAAGACTGCGTCAACGTCAACCAATCGCATGATCCAAACCGCTGGGTGGAGGCGGAGTGGTCCGAAACAGTCAACTCCTACTACAATGGTTCCATCCAGATTCTTGCGCAGGACCGTCATAACCTGCTTGCCGATCTGATGAGCTACCTGTCCGCACAGAAGGTGACGGTTTGCGCCCTCAATGCGCGGGTCAACAACACCAACCATACCTGCACCATCGAGCTCACGTTGCAAGTGGCCAACAAGCAGGAGCTGGAATGGATCATCAAGCAGATTGCCAAGCGGCAGGATACCATCGAAATCTTCCGCGTATGACCTGAGGCCGTTTCAAAGCGGAATGCGGCAGCCAGGCCATCAGGCGGCACGAATGGAGAGACAGACAATGAGACTGGTGATACAGCGGGTGCTTGAATCCTCCGTGACGATCGAAGGAAAGGTGGTCGGCCGGATCGGGGCGGGATTCATGGTGCTCTGTGGCGTCGAAGATGGCGACACTGCCGACGATGTCCGCTACTGTGTGGAAAAGACTGTGCATCTGCGCGTGTTTGAGGATGAGGCGGGCAAGATGAACCGCTCCATCCTCGATGCAGGCGGAGAAATACTGGCCGTATCGCAGTTTACGCTTCACGGCGACGTGCGCCACGGGCGCCGGCCGAGCTTCATCAAAGCAGCACGGCCAGAATTGGCGGTACCCATGTATGAAGCCTACTGCGCCGGATTGCGCGAAGCGGGCGTGCACGTGGAAACGGGCATTTTTCAGGCCGACATGAAGGTCGCGCTGATCAATGACGGCCCCGTCACGCTGCTGATCGACTCAAGGAGGACATTCTGATGGAACTGGATATCAAGACCGTCGTGGGTGGGCCGCTGGAGGTCAATACCTACGTCGTGGGCACAGACGGCGGCGATGAATGCGTACTGGTCGACCCCGGTGCAGAATTTGCATCGGTCGAAGGTGCGGTGTGCGGCAGAAATGTGACAGCCGTGCTGCTCACGCATGGGCATTTTGACCACATGCTCTACGCCAAGCCCTGGCTTGACCGGGGGGCAAAGCTCTACATCCATGAGCAGGATGCTGCGGCGCTTGGCGATCCGTCGCTGAACCTCTCCGGTGTCATTGGCGCGACGCTGATTCTGCCCGCAGCCGATGAGCTCGTCAAGGAAGGTTCGCTTTTCACCGAGGCAGGCGTGACATTCAACGTGCTGCACACGCCTGGCCATACGCCCGGTGGCGTGTGCTACCAGTGCGGCAACGTGCTCTTCTGCGGCGATACGCTGTTTTATCACAGCTACGGGCGCATTGATCTGCCAGGCGGCGATTCGGGCGCCATGGCGGCTTCTCTCACCCGGCTGATGCTGCTTCCGGGGGACACCATCGCCTATCCCGGCCATGGCATGAAGACCAAGATCGCGTGGGAGCGGGGGACGAATGCGTGAAAATCGCCATTTGTACGCAGCTTCCCACCTTTCAAAATGATATTGCAGATGTTGTTCGCCTGTTTTTCGGCGAAGGCGCCGCTGTCAGCGAATCTGAACCGTCGCAGGCACAGCTTTGCCATGTGCACAACCTGGAGGGGAATATCTGGCACGAAACGTGCACGCTGCGCGATGGTGCGCGGCAGGAAGCTTGCACGCTCAGCGCGCAAGCCATCGCAGTGGGTGCGCCGGGGAGAGCACTGGAGGAAAAGCGCCAGCTCAAGCGCCTGGTCAAGCGGTGCTGCTATCAGGTTTTAAAGGCATACACGGGGCGGCACCCCGCCTGGGGATCTCTGACGGGCATCCGGCCTACGCGGCTTTACTATCAGCAGCTTGAAGGCGGCGCCACGCGCGCACAGGCCAGACAGACGCTTTCATCGCTGTTTGACCTGTCCGAAGAGAAGATTGGCCTGCTTGATGAAATTCTCGATGCCCAGGAAGGGCTGATTAACCGCGATCCCCACATTTGCGATTTGTACGTGGGTATCCCGTTTTGCACGACGCGCTGCGCGTATTGCTCTTTTTCCTCAGGGGAAATTGGCAACGGAAAACTCGTGGAGCCATACCTGGCCGCGCTGTTTCGAGAGATCGAGGCGTGTGCCGCAATGGCGCGCGACCAGGGGCTCTCCATCCGCGTGGCGTATATCGGCGGCGGCACGCCAAGCAGCCTGACCACGCCGCAGTTAAACCGCCTGCTCACGACGATTGAGCGCCATTTCGGCACATTTGACGAGTGGACGGTGGAAGCCGGAAGGCCGGATACGCTCGACCGGGAAAAGCTGGCCATGATGCGTGATCACCCTGTCACGCGCATCAGCATCAACCCGCAAACGATGAACGACGAAACGCTCGTTCGCATTGGCCGGGCACACACCGCGCGCCAGGTGGTAGAAGCGTACGAGCTTGCCCGCAGCCTGGGCTTTGATGACATCAACATGGATGTCATCGCGGCGCTCCCCGGGGAAGATTTCCCCATGTTCCGGCACACGCTCGATTGCATCAAAGCCCTTGCACCGGAAAGCCTGACCGTGCACACGCTGGCAATCAAGCGCTCCTCCAAGCTGCATGAGCAGGGATACCAGCAGTCTGAACGGGATGTGTCGCAGATGGTCGCTCTGGGCAGGGACTATGCACACGCCATGAATATGCGGGCATACTACCTCTACCGGCAAAAGTACATGGCAGAAAACCTGGAAAACGTCGGCTATGCAAGGACCGGGCACATCTGCCGCTACAACATCGACAACATGGAAGAGACCACCAGCGTGCTGGCGCTGGGCGCAGGCGGAATTTCAAAATGTGTCATGCGGCAAGAGGAGAAAATCCTGCGCGCACCGAATATAGCCAATATTGGCCAGTACATCGAGCGCGTAGAGGAGATGATCGCGCGCAAACGCGAGGCATTTGAAATGCGGGAGGCACTCCTGCGCGGGAGAAACGGAAGGTGACACTGCGATGATGATCAGCGATAAGCAGGCCCTGCGTCGTTACGTCAAACAGATTGTCCGCCACGCCGAAGTGGTGGAAACGATGCTCGACTTTGACGTAGCCCACGGCGAAATGGGCGTGGAAGCGATGCTCGGCACGTGCGCAAGCTTGCCGCGCACACCATCTGAGCTGTCCTCCGGGCGCCTCACGCACACCCCTCTGGGGGAAGATGCCGCTGCGATGTTTGCAGCGCTGGATGCGCTGGATCTGCCCGTTCACGACCTGAGCCGCGCAGCGCAAATGCAGCGCCTCTATACGCGGGACGCTTACATCCGGGAGATTCTCGATGTGATGCACGCCCGCAGCGTGCTGGTGCGCACACCGCTTGCCCGCGCCGCTGAAACGCGCTTTGAAGATGACCGCATGCATCCGCTTCTGGCAGTGGATCTGGATCTGTTTACACCGGGCCGCTATGGCATCGCCTACCATCAGGCTGCCCAGCGCATCGAAGAAGCCGCCAAGCTGAGCGGCGCAAACCACGTTCTGCTGGAACGGTTTGACGAGCAGGCGGTGCGCTATGCGCTTTTGCCTGTCTGTGAAGATGCGTCGCTAACGCTGCACATCCGTATGGAGACAGAGCCGCAGATTGGCCATTTCGCCCAGATGCTCGACGATGCTCCAGGTGTGCGGGCCATCGTATCCGCGCCAGAAGCAATCGAATGCAAGCTGATCGACTGTGCGGCGCAGCGTGAAAGGATGCTCGTTCGCCTGAGCGGATGGGCCCATCTGGATATGGCGTTCGCACGCCTGGGCACGCGCTTTGTGCCATATACGGCAAACGCCACGCTGCCCGAGCAGATGCTGGGGCGCTGGGTCATCGCGCGGGAGCGCATCTGGCAGGCGTTGTGCTCAGCATACCTGCCGCTGGCGCGCACCGGCTATGACATAGACAGCGAAGCCATTGAGCAGGATGTCCATGCGCTGCTCTGCGGCAATCTGGAACAGGCCAATGCAGGCCGACTGACGCCTGTGGCATAAGGCATTGAAATTGTCTTTTAATCTGAAGGAGGAATCGCATATGAACCCTATTTTCACCATCGAAATGGAAAACGGCCAGACGATGAAGGGCGAGCTTTACCCGGATATCGCGCCCAACAGCGTCGCCAACTTTGTGGAACTGGCAAACAGTGGCTTTTATGACGGGGTGATCTTTCATCGTGTCATTCCGGGCTTCATGATCCAGGGTGGTGACCCCCTTGGACAGGGAACGGGCGGCCCCGGGTACAGCATCCGCGGCGAGTTTGCCCGCAATGGCTTTGCCAATCCGCTCAAGCATACGCGCGGCGTGCTCTCCATGGCGCGCAGCATGATGCCCAATTCGGCGGGCTCTCAGTTCTTCATCATGGTGGCCGATGCACCGCACCTGGATGGTCAGTATGCCGCATTCGGCAAAGTGACAGAGGGCATGGAGGCGGCCGACGCCATCGTGAGCGTCCCGCGTGACGGCATGGATAAGCCCAAGCAGCCGCAGCGGATGAAGTCCGTGCGCGTGGAGACGTTTGGCCAAACCTATACCGTTGAAAAGCTCAAGGGCAGAGGCTGATATGCCGCCGGTCAAAAAAAACCGGGTGGTCATCCACCTGATGGGGCACGATTACCCCATGCTTACCGACCAGCCAGTCGAGCAGGTGCAGCGCATTGCACGCTATGTTGACCGCAGGATGCACGAACTGGCGATCACCACGCGCGCAGGGGAGAGCATGGTGCCCGTGCTGGCGGCAATGACGCTTGCCGGAGAGCTCTTTACCGCGCAGGATGAAAACAACCGGCTCCAGCGGGAATTGGCGGCGCTTGATGCTGCCAGAGTGAAGGAACCGGATCAACTCAAGTGACGTGCAGCGGCGCCGGGGAATGCTCTGCGCCGCCGTTCTTTCGGAGGAATACGGATGGAGCTGTTGTCACCCGCGGGCAACCGCGAGGCGTTGATTGCCGCCATTTCCTGCGGTGCGGATGCGGTGTATCTGGGGTATACCGCGTTTGGCGCGCGCAGCTATGCGGGCAATTTCGATGCCCAGGGGCTGGAAGAGGCCATCAGCTATGCGCACGAGCGCGGGAAAAAGATCTACGTAACGGTCAACACGCTTGTCAAAAGCCGGGAAACGGACGATCTGTGCGACGTGCTCGAGCTGCTCTGCCGCGTCGGCGCGGATGCCGTGCTCGTGCAAGACATGGGTGTCGTGCGCATCGCGCGCGAGCGCTTTCCCGAGCTGACGCTGCACGCCAGCACGCAGATGACCATCAATAACGCTCAGGGTGCCAAGCTGATGCAGTCGCTCGGGTTTACCCGTGTCGTGCCGGCTCGAGAATGCAGCCTCGCCGAATTGCGCAGAATGGCGGAAACGGGCGTAGAAATCGAAGCCTTTGCACACGGTGCGCTGTGCGTGGCCGTATCGGGTCAGTGCCTGTTTTCCAGCATGATCGGCGGACGAAGCGGCAACCGTGGCCGCTGCGCTCAGCCCTGCCGCCTGCCCTATGCGCTGGAGGATGGCACCAGCGGCTATCTGCTCTCCACCCGCGATTTGATGCTCCTGGACAGGCTGCCCGAGTTGCGGGATGCCGGCGTGTATTCCTTCAAGCTCGAAGGCCGCATGAAACGGCCGGAATACGTTGGCGTCATCACGCGCGCCTATCGGGAAGCACTGGATGCTGCCGAAGCGCATACGCCTTATCATCCAAGCCCCAAGACGCTGGATGCACTGCGGCAGGTTTTCAACCGTGGCGGCTTCACAGAGGGATATGCCATGGGAAAAAGCCATGCTGCACTGATGAGCTGGGAGCGCCCCAACCACTGGGGCATACGCGTAGGCAAAATCACCGCCATGCGGGGCCCGCTGGCGCGCGTGCTGCTTGAGCGCGATCTGCACGACGGAGATGGCCTGCAGATCCGCGGCCGGGAAGAAACGGACTTGACCTACGCCGGCAATGAAACGCAGGCCGGCCAGGAAGCCACGGTGCGCGTTGCTCACGGGGCCGCCAAGCCCGGAGACAGTGTCTACCGTTTGACCGATGCCTTGCAGATGCAGGAAATCCGCTCGCGCATGGCCCAGGAAGGCGTCTGCATTCCTCTTATGGGTGCGCTGCGCGCCATGCCAAGCGAGATACCCAGCTTAACGCTCTCGGACCACGAAGGCCATACCGTAACCGTACAGGGCAGTCAGACTGTCTCTTGTGCGCAGCAGCGTCCACTGGACATGGAAACCGCCCGGAAACAGCTCGCCAAGATGGGCGGAACGCCGTACAGCCTTCAAACACTGACGCTTGAAAGTGAAGGGGCGTTTATGCCGGCGGGAATGCTCAACGCCCTCAGGCGGGACGCGCTCGCAGCCATGCAGCGCTCACGCACCGAGATTGTGCGCAAGCACCTGCCCGGCATGCCAATGCCCGCTACCTTTCCCAAGCAGGAGCGCCTGCTGATCGTGCAGGGAGAAGAGCTTGCACACGCCTGCGAACTCCGTCAGGCCGGAGCCGATGTGTATTACTGGCAGCCTCAGGATTACAGCACGCCGTTTCTTGAACAAGCGCTGGCCAATCATCCGCTTGTAAGCCTCGTGCTTGTACTGCCTGCGGTCACATACACCCAGGATCTCGACCGCCTGCATGGCTTTGTTTGCCAGCATGCGGATCGAATCAGCGGTGTGGTGCTCAACAATGCGGGACAGTTTGGTTGTGCCTGGCCCGTTCCTGTGTACGGCGGACAGGGGCTCAATGTCATGAACGGAGATTGCGCCGGGTTTTACACGGCACTTTGCGCCTTGCGGCTGACAGCCTCTTGCGAGTTGAGCGCCGGGGAATTGCGCGATCTGTTTTCCGTGGGAGGCAACTACGAGCTGGAGGCCTACGGACGCACGCAGCTCATGCTGCTGTCGCACTGTCCGCGCCGCACACGCGCCGGAGATACGCATCAGGATGCCGCCTGCCGCGCCTGCGATGCACGCGGCGGCTGCCCCGATACCTATACGGACAGGAAGGGATATCGCTTCCCGCTTCGCCGCCTGAGGATGACCGATGGCTGCGTGTTGCGGCTGTACAACAGCGTCGTAACCGACATGGCGCGCCACGCCCAGCGTCTTACGCAGCTCGCATGCAGCTTGCGCCTAAGCTTTACCGATGAGCCTTTGAGCAGACAGATGGAGATTACAGCCTCGTATCGCAACTTACTAAACACGGGGCATCCTCTGCACGAAGCGGACCCCGCCGCCACGGCGGGCCATCTGCTGCGCGGCGTGGAATAAGGAGGGTTTATGACCGAAAGATCCCTGCGCGTACTGGAATTTCACAAGATACGCGCACAGATTTCACCCTACTGCGCATCCGACATGGGGCGAGAGTTGGCAGAAAATCTCATGCCGGCTAACCGCATGGACGATGTGCTGCGGATGCAGCAGGAGACGGAAGAGGCACACAGCCTGCTCTCGTTCCTGGGTGGAACGCCTATGCTGCCCTTTTCGGACGTGCGCACGGCACTGCATTTGGCGCAGATTGGCTCAGCGCTTTCTCCGCGGGCGCTCATGGATGTAGGGGCCTGCCTGCGCGCCTCCAGGGCCGCGCGCGATGCGCTCGTGACCGACAGGGAGGATACTCCGCTGATCACAGCCAACGCCTCCAGGTTGTCTACATTCAGGGCCGTTGAGCAGGCGATTTCCGATGCCATTCTCAGTGAAGACGAAATCGCCGATCGGGCCAGTCCTGAGCTGTTTTCCATCCGTCGCAAGATGCGCTCGTGCAATGAGCGCGTCCGGGAACGGCTCAACGGCATGATTCACAGCCCGACTTTCCAAAAATACCTACAGGAATCAATCATCACCGTGCGTGCTGACCGCTATGTTCTGCCCGTGCGGCAGGAATACCGCTCCATGGTGCCAGGCATTGTGCATGATCAATCCGCCACGGGCGCAACGGTGTTCATCGAGCCGATGGCTGTCGTGGAGATCGGCAACGAGCTCAAGCAGCTCATGAGCGCTGAAAAGGCGGAAATCAACCGCATTCTGAGCGCACTTTCCGCGCAGATTGCCCCGGAGGCAGA
>DVJV01000227.1 GCA_018716525.1 Candidatus Ventricola gallistercoris | reverse complement strand
ACATACAGCGGCGGCCCGATAAACGCCTTGAACTGCTCCTGCGTAAAGCCCGTGAAACCCATCTTCTCCGCCGCGTACAGCGCGCTGCGGGTGATGCCCTCTTCCGAGCGGGTCAATGTGCCATCCAAATCAAACAATATTGTCGTGTATTTCATCGCTTACCCCTGTCTGCGGCGGCGCCTGCCTGTGCCGTCCTGTTCTTTTGCAGCCTGTGCCGCTTCCGGGCCCGCATCCTGTTCGCCCTTGCTCACGTTCTCGGGCTGCTCTTCCTGCCGCTTTTTGCGCGGCTTGGGTGTTTTGCGCTCGTTTGCGGCATTCTCTTTTTTGTGCATGGCAGCCTGCTTTTGCCGCGTCAGCTCCTCCTGCGCCCAGGTGATATCTTCCTTACTGATCATCGGGGAGACGTGCGGATACACCTCGGGAAACGCGCGCTGCAATGCCCTGGCATAGAGCGTGGTCAGCTGCGGCCGCGCGATGCGCTCATCCCAGCCAAACCGCTCGCCCAGCGTCTGGCGAAGCGCTTCGGTCATCGCCTCGTCCGGCTTGAACACGCACGCCTTGACGCGCCCGTTTTCCCGGTACACGGCGACAACGCCCACCTGATCACGCACTCCGCTTCCCGAGATCACGCGCGCCAGTCTCGCAGAAACCAGGCTTACCCCCATCGCAACGCGCACACGCAGGGGCGCACGCGCCGCCGGATCGATGACCGTCACCTGCCGGTAGCAAAGACGCAGCCGCTCTGCGGCCTCCAGCGGGCGCACGCAGACCAGTTCATCCAGCGGAATCTCCACCACGGTCGTCGTGCTGTCGCCCAGGCGCCGCTCAAGCACGAGCTGCCCCGTCTTGAGCGTGTAGGCGTAGCTGGCTACGGTCTTCTTCATGAAGCCGATCAGCAGCCAGACGGCATACAGGTAAAACAGCGCATTGAAAAGCCCCGTACCCGTAGCCATGATGAGCAGATTGCACACGATCTGCGCGAGCGCAAGCCTGAGCACAATGCCCGCTACGCTGAGCAAAAAGGATTTGCCCGTCATGCTCTGTGCCCGGTCGTGTTGCCTGGCAATGATCTCTTCCATCCGTATTTCCTCCGTGTTGCGGGTTTACTGCGCCAGTCCGCTGCGCTCCAAAAAGGACTGCTGCGCGCTCATATACGCGTCGAGCATCTGCGCCGCGTTGTCGATCTTTGCGTCCTCCCAGTCCGGCTGCGTCAGCGCATCGAGCAGCGCTTCAAAGGCATCGTCGTCGTCGTACTCGCCCTCGCCCATCAGGCCCGAATCATCGAGCACCCCTGTGTCAGCCATGTACTGCATGTCCGCCTCAATCGCGCGGCGCACAAAAGCCTCCACCTCTGCCTCCGGAGCGCGGATGCCTGCCTTACACATCGCCTGCGCAATGAACGGCACCGCCGCCTCCATGTCATATCCCTGCATCTGCATGGCGTTCCTCCCGGGCGCTTTTGCCCGCATCTGTCGTTTACGCTTCTCCCTCGATGAGCTGGCCGTATTCCAAAACCAGTTCCGCGAAGTAATCCAGCGCCTGGCACACCGGCTCCGGCGTGGACATATCCACCCCTGCCACCTTCAATTCTTCAATGGGCGGCATGCTCCCGCCCAGCGTCAGGAACCGGCGGTAGGCTTCCACCCGCTGCGCTTCGCCGCTGAGGATGCCCCTGGCCAGCGCCACGGCCGCGCAGAAACCCGTCGCATACTTGTAGACGTAGAACGGGCTGTAGAAGTGCGGAATGCGCATCCACTCGTTGGCCGTCTCCTTGTCCACCTTGCAGCTGTGGCCATAGTAGCGCTTGTTGAGCTGCGCATACAGCGCGCACAGGCGCTCGCGCGTCAGGCTCTCGCCCTGCTCGGCCAGGCGGTGCGCCTCGTGCTCAAACTCGGCAAACATCGTCTGCCTGAACACCGTGGTGCGGAAGTGCTCAAGCATCGAGCCGATCAGCGCAATCTGCGCCTTGGTGTTTCCGGCATAGCGCGCGCGAAGATGCTCGCACAGCAGAATCTCGTTGCAGGTGGAGGCAACCTCCGCCACAAAGATGGTGTAATCCGCCTTGGCGTAAGGCTGCGCCTTGCTGGAATAATAGGTGTGCATGGCGTGCCCCATCTCGTGACAGAGCGTGGAGAGGCCGTCAAACGTGTTCTTGTGGTTGAGCAGCACGTACGGGGTCGTCCAGTATGCGCCCGAACAGCTGTATGCGCCGCTGCGCTTGTTCTTCGTCTCATAGACGTCGATCCAGCGCTCGTCAAGCGCGCGAGATGCGTCGCGCACGTAGTCTTCGCCCAGAGGCGCCACCGATTCAAGGAAGATGGAAAACGACTCCTCAATGTCCGGCGCGATGTCAAACCCATCTTTGCGTTCGGCATACAGGTCGTACATGTGCAGCACCGGCACGCCAAGCTGCCGCTTGCGGATGGACAGGTACGCATCCAGCGTGCCGATGCCTCCGTGCACCGCGTCAATCAGGCTGTCGTAGACGCTCTCGTCGATCTCGTCGGGATAAAGCGCCGCCTCGCGCGCGCTGTGATAGCCGCGCGCCCGGCTGGCAAACAGATCCGCCTTCACCTGCCCGGCATACAGCGCGGCAATGGTGTTGCCCATCCGGCCGTATCCGTTCATGATGTTCACATACGCGCTCTTGCGCACCGCCCTGTCCGCACTTGAAAGCAGCGGCATCAGCCCCGCATCGGTCAGCGGCACCTTGCGCCCGTCCTCCCCGCGGGTCTTGCCCAGATCCAGATCCGCATCGGAGAGCATATCGTAGGCATTTTCCGGCACATTGGCCACCTCGCCCGTCATGGCCAGAAGCTGCTCTTCACGCGCGGAAAGCGTGTGCGGCTTCATGCGCAGCATGCCCTTCAAAAAGACGTCGTACTCGCCAAACGCCGGATCGGCAATGAGCGCCTCCAGCGTGCCCTCCGGCAGGGAAAGCAGCTCGGGCGTCAAAAACGCGCTGCCCGCACCCACATCGTTGGCCAGCGTCGCGGCACGGCTGTACATCGCCTGATAGCGGCTCTGTGTGCTATCCTCATTCTGGCGCATCATCGCGTAGGTATAGAGCGCCTCCGTCCGCTTGGCGATCTCCATATAGGCGTTGAGCGCGCCCAGCACGGCCTCGCGGCCATCGCCAAGCGTACCTGCGCGCTGCGAAAATGCGCGCACATCCGCCTGAACGGCGGTAAACATCGCTTCCCACGCCTCGTCGCTCTCAAAAATGCGGCTCAGATCCCACGTATACCGGGGGTCAAGCTCGCTTCGCACCCGTGCCTGTTCCATGCCGACATCCTTTCCGCCCGCTTTTTGGGGCTCGCTTTGACCGATGGTTCGAGCGCCGGGCCGACGCATATGCATCGCCCGGCGCCAGTGTCAATTCTTGAGGCTCTGCAGCGGCGCAGGAATACGTCCGCCGCGCGCAATAAACGCCTCCGCCGAATACGGGCTCACGCGCATGATGGGCGCGCGGCCAAACAATCCGCCAAACTCCACCTCGTCGCCCACGTCCTTGCCCGGCGCAGGGATGATGCGCACTGCGGTGGTCTTGCTGTTGACCATGCCGATGGCCGCCTCATCCGCGATGATCGCGGCGATAGTCGACGCGGGCGTGCTGCCCGGCACGGCGATCATGTCGAGACCCACCGAGCACACACAGGTCATCGCTTCCAGCTTTTCCAGGCTGAGCGCACCGCGCGCAGCCGCCTGAATCATGCCGATATCCTCGCTGACGGGAATGAACGCGCCCGACAAGCCGCCCACATGGCTGGACGCCATCACGCCGCCTTTCTTGACCGCATCATTGAGCAGCGCAAGCGCGGCGGTCGTGCCGTGGCAGCCGCAGGCTTCGAGCCCCATCTCCTCGAGGATGTGCGCCACGGAGTCGCCCATGGCAGGCGTAGGCGCCAGCGACAGGTCGACGATGCCAAAGGGCACGCCCAGCCTGGCGGAAGCCTCGCGGGCAATGAGCTGGCCCACGCGGGTGATCTTGAAGGCGGTCTTCTTGATCGTCTCGGCGACGACGTCAAAGGGCTGGCCTTTGGCTTCCTTTTCAAGCGCGCGCTTGACCACGCCGGGGCCGGAAATGCCCACGTTGATGCAGCAGTCGCCCTCGCCGGGGCCATGGAATGCGCCCGCCATAAAGGGATTGTCCTCCACAGCGTTGGCAAAAACCACGAGCTTCATGCAGCCGGATGCATCGGTATCGCGCGTGGCGGCGGCGATATCGCACACCGCCTGGCCGCACAGGCGCACGGCATCCATGTCGATGCCTGCGCGGGTCGAAGCTACGTTGACCGACGCGCACACGCGCTCGGTGGTCGACAGCGCCTCGGGCAGGGAGGCGATCAGCGCGCGGTCAGAAGCGGTCATGCCCTTTTGCACCAGCGCGGTATAGCCGCCGATGTAATTGACGCCGGTCTCCTTGGCGGCGGCATCCATCGCCCGCGCGGCGACGATGGGATCGCCACAGGCCGCCGTGATCAGGCTGGCGGGCGTGACGGAAATGCGCTTGTTGACGATCGGGATGCCGAACTCACGCTCCAGATCTTCGCCCGTCTTGACCAGGTGCTCGGCCTGGCGGGTGATGCGGTCATAGATGTTGTCGTAGAGCTTCTTGGGATCGGGATGCGCGCACGCGTAGAGCGAAATGCCCATGGTGATCGTGCGGATGTCGAGCTTCTCCTGGGTGATCATGTGCACCGTCTGCAGGATTTCGGACGTGTTAATCATGTCGCCCTCCTGTCAGATGCGGTGCATCGCGTCGAAGATTTCGCTGCGCTGAATGCGGATCTGCAGCCCCAGCTCCTTGCCCGCCTGCGCCAGCGCATCGCTGAGCGCTTCAAAGCGGGAGAGCGAGATATCCACGATCATCATCATGTTGAACATGCCGGAGAGCACCGTCTGGGAGATATCCAGAATGTTGGCATCGTGGTGGGCGAGCACCGCGCTCACGCGCGCGATGATGCCGATGGTGTCGTTGCCCACAACGGTGACAACGGCCGTGTTTTTCTTTTCCATATGTTCCTCCTGTAGATTGTTCCGGCGAATATCCCTAAAGCCGGAGCATGCCGGTGAATGTCAGATTCTGCAAGAAAGATTCCGCCGGTGAAAAGCGCCGCCCGTCACTGCGCGTTTATCACCCGCAGGCAGGCAAGTTCCACCTCGCGGGGCGAATCGCACAGGCTGTCGGCGCCGGAAAGCTCCTCGCGCGTGCCCATGCCATACGTGACGCCAATGGCATACGCACCCGCCTCGCGCGCATTGGCAATGTCAGTGCAGCGGTCGCCCACGCACAGGACGCGAAGCGCGCCCGTCTCCTGAGCCCACTGGCGCATCCGCTGCGCCTTGGTCACCCCGCTGACAAACCCGCTGTGCAGGCTGATGTACGGCGCAATGCCAAATGCCTCGATGTTGGCCTCACAGTAACGCTGGCTGCCATTTGTGAGGATGGCCAGCCGCGCGTGAAGCGCCAGGTTGGCGAGCATATCCACCGTGCCGGGGAACATGCGGCCATCCGTGCGCACAAGCTGTGCATCCGTCTCGTCGACCAGCTGGTCATAAAGCACACGCCTGTCGGGGCCAATGCCCATCACGCGGCAGACCTCATCCGCATCCGGCCCGTTGAAGCTATCGGCCAGCTCGTCTGTGATCTCTCCGTACCCCATCAGGGCAAACACGCGCTTGAAGCTCATGCGCGCCAGTTCCCGGCTGTCGGCAATCGTGCCATCCAGATCGAACACGATGAGCGTGGTATGCGGCGCCGCGAGCCAGTCCGGCCCGCAGGATGTGTTGGTGCAGCCGCACACAGACGCATCGTTCATGGTCATCATCCTCCCTTTTTTGACAAAATGAACGGCATGATCGGGCACATCCGCCACTTTTTTGCGCCAAGCGGGCGTTTCGACCCGTTTCGACAATCCTTTCGGTTGAATTCGGCACCGCAGTCTGATATGCTAATTCTGTGCCCCACAGAAAGGAGTGCATCATGCCCTCACCGATTGCAAACATCACCTATCACCGCCGGATGCTGGAATCTGCCCTGTCAAAGCCCGGCGTTTCGCCGGAGACGCTGCTGTCCATGAGCCAGCAGCTCGACCGGCTGATCAACCACTCCATGCGCGTGCGCAGCGGTCACTTCGCCTGTGCAAGCCTGTATGCCCAGCGGCAAAGGCGCATCAACCGCGGGATTCCTTGATCACACCGCTTCGGTATGCCGAAATCAGGCCCATCAGATCTTCTATCTGCTCGCGAAGCACATCGCCCTCGTCGGTATCGGCGATGAGCAGGCGATGGGGCATCTGCTTGACCAGGCTCTGCACGGAATGGATATCCTGCTCGGATGATATCGCGCTGGCCGTGGATTCAAACGGCTGGTGGGCGACGAGATTCAGCTCGTGCGAAGTGAAGATGAGCGTATACCCCGCGATGCCCGTCACCGGCTGATACGCGCGCGAAAGCCCGCCGTCGATGACCAGCAGCCTGCCGCCCGCCTTGATGGGGCTTTCCCCTTGCCCCAGCTTGACGGGCACATGGCCGTTGATGATGAAGCCCGCCTCACTGAGCCCGAATTCGCGCAGAATACGGATAGCGGTCGCCTCGTCATTCTGATATTCATAGTATGGGTTTTTGTTCTCGACGTGGGATGCCTTGTCCGCGATGAAGTACCGCTCAAACGTGGCCATTTTATCCTTGCCAAAGAGCGGCGAATTGGGCCCGCTGCCCAGATACCACAAAAAGTCCTGGCCGTCGCTGCGGGCTTCCTGGCCCAGCGGCAGGAAATACCCCTGCCGGGCCATCCTGTCCGCGGCATCGATGGCCTCCTTGCCGCACGCAGCCCCGCCGCCCGTCACCGGGATGGGCGCAAACTCCCCGTCATCCTCCATGGGGATGCAGCCGTGATAGAGCAGGTTGCCATTGCAGCGCAGGTACATGCCGCCCGCGCTGTACAAAAACTGCACATGGCGCTGGAGCTTCTCAGAGTGGGCAAACTCGAGCGTCAGCTTGTCCATGACCTCACGCTCCAGCGGCGTGAGCGCATACGGGTCCTGCGGGTCAATCGTGGGGAAGCAGCATGAGCGCAGCGGATAGACGGTGCCGTCAACCTCCACGGTCTTGTTTTCAAAGTCGATGCGGTGCAAAAGCCGCCTGTTCTCCATGCCATACTCAGGATGGCGCGAAAGCAGCTGTCCTTCGAGCTTGAACTGGAGGATGGCCGCCGCCTTGTGCATCCGGGCGAGCTCCATTTCATCCTCGTGGAGCTCTTCGCCGTTATCCCGGGGCAGGAAGGCCTCGCACGGATCATCCGCATAGCAGGCCGCGGCCAGCGTGGCCAGCGGGCGAAGCGAAATGCCGTAGCCAACTTCCAGCGTCTCCAGATTGCCGTACTTAACCGATGTGACGATCACCTGCGCGATGCACGCCTCGGACAGCGCCGCCGCGCCCATCCAGGCAATGTCGTGGTTGCCCCACTGCACATCCACCTGATGGTAGTTTTCCAGCGCATCCATGATCAGGTCGGCGCGCGGGCCACGATCGAATATGTCGCCGATGATGTGCAGCCTGTCGATGGCCAGGGTCTGGATCACCCGGCTTAGCGCGATGATCATCGCGTCGGCCTGGCCGGTCTCCAGGATGGACTGCATGACCTCCTGGTAATAGCCCTCCTTTTCGGGTGTGCCGTCGCTGAGCAGCAGCTCCTCGATCAGCGCGCCCATCTCCCGGGGCATGGCGCTGCGCACGCGCTTGCGGGTGTACTTGACCGAGCACATGCGGCAGACCTCCACCAGGCGGTAGATCGTCAGCCGATACCACTCCTGGGTGATGACCCCCTGCTTCTTGAGCAGCGAGAGCTTTTCATCCGGGTAATAGATGAGCGTGGAGAGCATGTCCCGCTCGTGCGTGGAGAGGATGTTGGCGTACAGATCGTTGATCTTGCGCTTGATGACGCCGCTGGCATTATGCAGGATATGCAAAAACGCGGCATGCTCACCATGCAGGTCGGAAAGAAAGTGTTCCGTTCCCTTGGGCAGGCGCAGCACGGCGCGAAGGTGCGCCACCTCGGCCGATGCCTCCTGAATGGTCTTGTACTGCTTGCGCAGCAGCTGCAAATAGCGAATCTCCTGCGGCGAAAAAGCCTGCGGCACGACAAAATCCCCCTCCCTCATTCCATACAGCGGGCCTTCGGGCGCAGCTGCTTTTTGTATCGAAAAAGTCTGTCTACGCATCCTTTTTCGAGCGTTTTGCGCCGTTTCCCTCTCGTCCCCTGCGGGACTCCCGGGCGGGAAACGCCGTAAGGAAGCCTTGCCGGGCAAGGCCTCCGAATCCGCCGCACATGTCGCCGGATTCGGATTGCATTTGGAGGGCTAAAGCCCTCCAAAACTCCCGGAATGATTTTTGACAACCTGTGCAGCGATCTCACGGACGCCGCCACTTTGCATTATTCCTCCCGCTTCGTCACACCCACGTAAATGGCCTGCGGAATGGGCTCATACTCATGTTCGGAAATGGTCTCGCGAGCGGTCTCATTTCCCTGGGCATCGAGTGTCACCCGCTCCAGCAGCGACGAGTAGCCCGTCATTGCCTCGGTGACCGGCACGCGCTCATCGGTATAGGTGGCATAGCGCCCCTCGCTGTCGCGCACGTACACGGGTTCGGTGGGCGTGGTCGTCTCAAGCGCCTGGGACTCGAGCGCGTAGCGCACATCGAGCGGCTCGCCGATGAACTGAATCTCGACAAACTGCGCATCCCCATCGGCATAGACCCGGGAGGTGACAAACAGCGCCGCCTGTGTGCTATTGCGGATGACCAGGTCAAGGCCCTGATCGGAGATGGCCGCCTCCTGCCCGATTGCGCAGTAAGAGACGGGGTACACAGCAGCGCTGCGGGTGACAACCTCCAGCCCGCTCAGAAGCGCCGCCTGGTAGAGCGCCGAGGAGACCTGGCACACACCGCCGCCCACACCGGATACATTGGGCCCATATGCGGGTTCCGCCGCGACAACGTAACCCGCCGCCTCCGTGCGAGTGCCTACCACTTCATTAAATGAGAGCGTTTCCCCCGCCTCCACGCGCAATCCATTGAGCTTTGCGGCAGCCACGGCGGCATTGGCTGCCGCCGCTTCATCCGCCTCCAGCTGCATGGTCACGCGACCGCGCAGTGTCGTGGCGCTTTCAAGCTCGGCCTGGTAAATCTCCGGCTCGATCACCTCGGGCTCGATGTCCAGCTGGCCGGAAGTCAGGCCGCGGAGCGCATCCTCAATCCGGCTGCGGAGCGGCGCAGTATCCAGCACATATCCCTGCGACTCCGCCGTAAAGCGGAAAGGCTCGCTGTTGCCCGGCAAAAAGGTGATCGTCGCATCCACCGGATCGCGCTCCACATCCCCACGCACCTGTTCCAGCAGCGCATCGACTGCCTCCATGTCGTAGGTGAGCACGAGCTGCGCGTCCACAGGCGTATTGCGCGCCATGAGCAGGTTCAGGTAGCGCTCGATCATGTTGCCGCTGCGGCCAACCTGCCAGAGCGGGTCAAGCGTCGCCTCGGCATCCACGGCCAGGGAGACATCCTGCGCGGTGAGCGGGTAGCGCTTTTCCCCGTAGCGCAGCTCAAACTGCCAGCCCGACACGGCTTCGCCGGTGATCTGGGAAAGCAGCGCCGAGGCATCATCTGTGGTCATTCCCGTGAGCGGATACCCGGCCAAAGACGTGCCCGGATAAAACGTATCGGCATACGGCTCAATCTGCGCGTAGATGTAGAGCGTCGCTGACCCGATGAACACCGCGATCAGAAAGATCACCAGCGAAACGATGGCCGCCGTATTCTTGCGCCTGCGCTTTTTCTTCCTTTGGGGCGGCCTTTTTTCCCGGTTGGGAACGGAAGGACCGCTTCCCTTCGGCGGGGTGTAGCCCGCTGTGGTCATCGTCGGCATACGCAACACCTCACCTTTGGCAGCGCCCCGTATATGGCGCTCAGTTGACCTTGAACCCCGCCTCCCTCAGCGCCTTTATGACGCGCTGGGCGTGTTCCCTGTCCTGGGTTTCCATGGTGATCTCCAAAATGGCATCCCGGATGTCCAGATCCACATCCGTGCGGTCGTGATGGACGGCCATGACGTTGGCCCCCGCGCCCGCGATCAGACGGCTGACCTGCTCGAGCTGGCCGGGCCTGTCCTGCATGAGGATGCGCAGCTTGCTGACGCGCCCTGCGCGCAGCAGGCCCTTTTCGATGATGCGCGAGATCATGGTCACATCGATATTGCCGCCGGAAATGACCGCCACGACCTTGCCCGACACATCGAACTTGCGGCTCATGATCGCCGCCACAGCCGTCGCGCCCGCGCCCTCGGCAACCATCTTGCCGCGCTCCATCAGCAGCAGGATGGCCTGGGCGATCTCGTCGTCATCGACGGTGACGATCTCGTCGACATAGCGGCTGCACAGTTCAAACGTCAGCTCGCCGGGCTTCTTGACGGCGATGCCGTCGGCGATCGTCTTGGCGGAATCCAGCTCCACCACATGGCCCGCCTCGATGGATGCCTTCATGCCCGCCGCGCCGGACGCCTGCACACCCACCACGCGCACATCGGGATGCAGCATCTTGACCGCCGCCGAAACGCCGGAGGCCAGGCCGCCGCCGCCGATCGGCACGACGATGGTGCGCACATCCGGCATGTCATCCATGATCTCCAGGCCGATGGTTCCCTGCCCGGCGATGACCATGGGATCGTCAAAGGGGTGAATGAACGTGGCGCCCGTCTCCGCTTGCAGGCGGCACGCCTCGGCATAGGCATCGTCATACACGTTGCCGTGGAGCACCACATTGGCTCCCAGCTCACGCGTCGCCTTCACCTTGGACAGCGGCGCGCCCTCCGGCATCACGATCGTGGCCGGCGTGTCAAACGCGCGCGCCGCCAGCGCCACGCCCTGCGCATGGTTGCCGGCGGATGACGCGATCACGCCGCACGCGCGCTCCTCCGGGGTGAGGCTTGCAATCTTGATGTATGCGCCGCGCAGCTTGAAGGAACCGGTGCTCTGCAGATCCTCGGTCTTCAGGTAAATCTGGCTGTCTTCGTCCGACAATGCCTTAAAGTGTACGAGCCCCGTCCTCTGCGCGACGCCCTTGAGCCGCTCGCGCGCTTCCAGAATCATGCCAAGTGTCAATGCCATATGCGTTTTCCTCTCTGTATCAGCCCTTCAGGCCGCGGGTTTGCCTGTTCATGTCCTCGACGACGATGTCAAAGATCTCGCCCAGCGACGCGCAGTATTCCAGCACCTTCCAGGGTTCGTTGGTGTGATAGTGAATCTTGATCAGCTCTTCATCCCCCACGGCGAGCAGGCTGTCCCCCTCAAAGTGGTCGATGAAATACGTGTATATCGCATCTTCGTCGAGGCCCTTTCCCTCGATGAGCAGCTGGGTGTCATAGCGGTATTCGATCACGTGCTTTCCGTCCCTTCCGCCTCGGCCTTTCCTCAGCCAAACGTGCTCTGCACCGGTATGCGTCAGGCTTTTGCGCGGCTTCGGGCCATCTCATAGAGCATGATGCCCGCCGCCACCGCCGCATTGAGCGATTCCGCACCGCCCCGCATGGGCAGCGCCAGGTGGTGTGTGGCCACCGCCCGGACCGCCGCGCTCACGCCGTGGCCCTCGCTGCCAATGACCAGCACGGCATGGCTTCGCGGACAGTGGGCGTAAAAATCCGCACCGCCCAGCTCTGTGGCCACCACGGCATAGCCCTGTGCGCGCATGCGCTCCAGCTCGCCCGCCAGGTCATCCGTCCTGCGCACAGGCACGCGGAACACGGAGCCCATCGTCGCCCGCAGCGTCTTGGCGCCATACAGGTCGGCACAGCCCATGCCCAGCAGCGCGCCGTCAAACCCGGCGGCATCCGCTGTGCGCAGAATGGTGCCCACGTTGCCCGGGTCCTGCACGCCATCCAGCGCCACAATCAGATCGCCCGTCAGCGCTTGCGTCCTCTGCGGAATCGCCGCGGTGCAGAGAATGCCCTGCGGGGTCTTGGCCTCGCTGAGCGCTTCCATCACCGCGCGGGATACCGCCAGCACATCACACCCGGCCGCCTCGGCACGCGAAACCCGCTGCGCATCCGCCCGCAGCACGTCGGGCTCAGCCACCAGCGTGCGGCACAGCCCAGCAGCAAGCGCCTCGTCCACCATCTTGACGCCTTCTACAAGAAAGAGCCCCGTTTCCCGGCGCGCCCTGGCCTTTTGCAGCTCGCGCAGCGCCTGCACCGCGGGGTTATGTACGCTTGTGATTTCTTTCCATGGCATAGATGGCCTGCCCTCCTGATGCGCGTATACATAAATTGTATCGCAAAACACGCGCTGTTGCAAGAGCAAGCCGCCTTTCCTCCAAAAAACGTGTAAACTCGATGCCATTCGCGCTCCATATCACAAAGCGATGGCCCTGCATCCCCTCTGGGAGGCAAAGCCATCGCCTGATGATTCTTTTGTTATGTTCTGCATGACTGCCCGCATTTTTGCGGCATCAGAAGCAGCAGAAGAGCGGGTAATACATCATGCGCCCGCCGCCGCAGCACATGCAGCACAGTTCCAGCGCCATGATCGAGCAGCACAGGTTCGGCCTCTCCATGCTCTGGCGGCCATACTGCTGGCCCTGGCGGTTGTACCACGTGCCGCCGCTTTGCAGCTGGCTCAAAAGCTGCTGATACTGCATGTTGCTCGGCTCCATGGCTACCGCCTGCTGGGCATACTCCATGGCCTGCGCATTGTTATGCAGGCCGTTTTGCGCCAGGGCGCTCAGGAAGTACCAGCGCGCATTGCGCTTGCCCGGCGGCACGCTGCCCAGCGCATTGAGTGCCTCGGCATAGTGGCCGGTGTCAATGTAGTTTTTGGCCGCGCGCATCTCGATGGTGGATTCCTGCTGTGCCTGCTGGTACCCGCCATACTGACCATAGCCGCCGTGCTGACCATATCCGCCCGTTCCCCAGAACGTAGAGAACGGATCGTCATACCCGCCCTGCGGCGGGCGCTGCTGCTGCGGCCCGTTGTAGCCGCTGCCTGCGCGCTGCCCGCCTCCCTGGCGCCTGTGCATGATCTCCTCATACGCCTGCTGGACTTCCATGAATTTCTTTTCCGCCTGTGCGGCATCCGGTTTGCCCACGTTCGCGTCGGGATGATACCGCTTGCACAG
>DVJV01000226.1 GCA_018716525.1 Candidatus Ventricola gallistercoris | reverse complement strand
TTCGGATTGCATTTGGAGGGCTTTAGCCCTCCAAACCTCCCGGAAGGGTTTTTTGACAGTCTGTGGCTTTTTGAAAAAAAGCCGCAAAAGAATCAAAATGGTTGAAAAAGATTTGACAATCCTTTCCACGGCCTCTACAATGAAGATCAATGCCACAGGTAAGGAGGCGGCGCACTTGAACCCCATTTTGGTTGTGGACGACAACGAGCATATTCTCGACATTCTCGCCCAATACATCCGCGCCGAAGGCTGGCCGCTGCTGTGCGCGCGCAGCGGCGAGGAGGCGCTTTCGCTATTTGACGCGGCATCCCCCGCGCTGATTTTGCTGGACATCATGCTGCCCGGCATCGACGGGCTGGAAGTCTGTCGCCGCATCCGCACGATGTCGGCGGTGCCCATCCTGATGATCACCGCCCGTGATGAAGATGCCGACCGCATTCTGGGATTGGATATCGGCGCGGACGACTATATCGTCAAGCCCTTTTCCCCAGGCGAAGTCATGGCGCGCATCCGCGCAGTCATGCGCCGGATTCCCACGCCCGAGCAGCAGGAAACGCTGGTCATCGGCACGCTGTCGATCCACCTGCCGTCGCTGAGCGTCACGCTTGACGGCCACAAGCTGGACCTCACCCGCCGGGAGACGGAGCTGCTCTACACGCTGGCCTCTGCGCCCGGCCGCGTGTTCACGCGGGAAAACCTGCTGACCATGCTCTGGGGCTACAACTATGTGGGCAACGGCCGGGCGGTGGATTCCCACATCAAGCGTCTGCGGCAGAAGTTAGACGTCTACCCGCACGACTTTTTCACCATTGCGACGGTGTGGGGCGCAGGATACCGTTTTGAGAGGAAGCTGCCATGATCCACAGGCTTCGCCACTCGCTGACAGCGCGGCTGATGCTGCTGTTTGCGCTGCTGCTGATCTTTTTCACCCTGATGCTGGGTGTGCTCTACAATACGCTGCTGGAAAAGCAGCTTGTTGCCCACTACAGCCTGACCATGCAGCGAAACGCCTACGCGATCTCGCAGAATCTGTCCGAACTGATCGCCCCATCCGCCTACAACGGGCTGGATGAAACGCCCTTCCCGGTGGGCGAGGACACGCTTGCGCCGTACATGGCGCTGATGGAGCACATCACCAACTGCAACGTATATGTGATCGACGTGGAGCACAACGTCACCAGCTATTTTGACGGCGTAGTGCAAACGATGGAAAACCCGCTGCTGCCCGGATACATCGAGCAAACCATTGCGCTGGGATTCATGGGCAAGACGCCCTTCATCCAGGCGCGCGTGGATGAAGACACGCACCTGACCGCCTGCATGCCGATTATGAATGCGCACAGCCAGGTGCTTGGCGTTGTTCTGCTGGAAACCACGCTGCGGGAACTGGGGTTTGCACAGGTGCCCAGCACGACAATTCTGCTGACAAGCTGCGCGATTTCCTTCGCCCTCGCGGTGCTGCTGGCCTTTCTGTTTTCCCGGTCGTTCACGCGTCCGATTTCCGCGGTGCAGAAGGTGGCCGGCGCACTGGCCGCAGGGCGCTATGAGGTGCGCACACACCTGGAAAAAAACGACGAAATCGGCTCCCTCGCCCGCTCGATGGACATTCTGGCCCAGCGGCTTGAGGAAGCGCGCAAAAAGGATGAACAGCTCCGGGAGCAGCAGCAGGAGTTTTTCTCGATTATCTCCCATGAGCTGCGCACGCCGGTGACGATCATCCGCGGCTCACTGGAGGCGCTGCGCGACGGCGTAATCGCCACCGGGCAGGACATACAGAGCAGCTGTACGCGCATGATCGCCGAAAGCTGCTGGCTGCAGCGGCTGATTCAGGATCTGCTGGAGCTCTCCCGGTTGCAGAGCACCGGTTTTTCTCTGGAAAGTGCCGACGTGGATCTCTCCGAGCTGCTGGGCGATGTGGCCATGAGCGCCGGCACGCTGTGTGCGCGAAAAGGTGTTCAGCTCGATTGCGAGGAGCCCGAAACAGCCTTTGTCATGAAGGGCGATTACGCGCGCCTGCGGCAGATGCTGCTGACCGTAATCGATAATGCGGTCAAGTTCACCCCATCCGGCCGGACCGTGCGCCTCTCCATGCAGTGCGATGCGCCCGTAATCGTCATTTCGGACGAAGGAGACGGCATTGCTCCGGAGGAAATCGACCACATCTTCGACCGCTTTCACCGCACGCATGACGCCACCCGCGAAGGCACCGGTCTGGGGCTGGCCATCGCCAGTGAAATCGCGCGGCGGCATAACGTGCGCATCGACGTAACCAGCCAGGTTGGCAAAGGGACCGAGTTTTCATTCACATTTCCCGCACAGCCACGGACGTAATTTCCGTGCCTGAAACAGCTTGAACAACTTGTGCACAGACGCCTCTCCCCGTCGGCTTTTGCCGCAGGGAGAGGCGCTTTTTGATTATGGGGTATCTGACAACCGCTGCGTCGCCCGGTCAAAGAAGCCAATCAGCGCGTCGTAATATCCTTTCGGATCGACATACCGCGCCATGCCATGCCCCGCGCCTTCCACATAGTAGAGCTCTGCATTTTCCCCCACAGCCAAGGCGATATCCTCGCTGTGCCAGGCGGGCACATCCTGATCGCCCGTGCCATGCATCACAAGCAGCGGCACCTTCACATCGCTCAGGCGCTCAAATAGCCCGCTCTCCAGCGGCACGCCGTTGATCGCCTGATAAGCCGTGCGAAGCAGCATCATGTCGAGCCCCTCTTCAGAGAACCCGTTTTCCCGCATCAGAGCACGCGCACGCAGCGCCGCATCCGGGTATGCGCTGTCTGTCGCCACCGCCTTCACCGCGCCGGGCATTCCCTGAGCCGCCGCCATCAGCACCGCCAGCGCCCCTTCATCCTGCCCCATCAGCACGATCTGCGCGCTGGCATCCGCACCCATAACCCACTCTACCCAGGCAAGCACATCTTCAGTCTCCGCACCGCCCAAAGTGGTGATTTGCCCTGCGCTCTCCCCATGGGCATACAGATCCGGCGTCACCACACGATACCCTGCCAGTGATAATTCGCAGGCGATGTCCTGCACCTGTTCGCCGCTGCTGCCCGGCCCTCCATGGAAGACAAGCGCCCACGGCGCATCCTCTGCCCCATCAAGGGCCCCGTAAGTTCTGGCGTACAGCTCTCCGCGATCCGTCATAAGGGTGACCGTCTGCGGCTCAATCACGCTCAGCCATCCACTGATGCGCGGGCGCACCTGGCTTTGGGCCGTCTCTGCCAAGAGTTCAAACCGCGTGACAGACTCCTGCGTCTGCACTCGCTCACGCCGCCCGTCCAAAGCCCCATAGAGCAACATACGCGCCCTCAGGATTCCCGCCACCGCAACCGTTACAGCCGCCAGAAGCAAGACAATCCCCGTTACAGCCGCCAGCCGTGCCACCTTGTGTTTCAACCTGTAAAACCCACCCTTCGCATTCTTTGCCTTTGATTATAGCACGGCTTTCACCGCTTTTAAAGCTCTGTTTCACCCTGCCCCGCCCATACCAGACGGCAGCCGACGTCTTCCCCTGCTACAAAGGCATACACTTTCGCGCTTCCCGCATGATCCAAAATCCAGCACAGGTTCGCTACATCCCACTCATTGAGGCGGATCTGCCCCTCGGGATGATTCGTCAGAAGCCAGATCTGCGCGGCATCCGGCGCAAGGATGATGTGCTCTGTGCCAAACTGCGTGTCCACCTGGCACAGATCGAGCATATGTCCATGCGCATCGAGCGAAATGACCATGGAAAACGGCACATATACCCACCGCATCATCCGCTCTGCTACGCGCTGGGGTTCCATATGCGTACAGTGGCGCTCTTGAGGGGTTGCATTGATTTGCTTCATGCTTCTTCACCTTCGCAAATGCAGTTTCCTGTTTGATCCATCTCTATTGTACCGCGAATCTGCTTCCCCGCAACACCAACTACAGGCAGTATCGCCGCCTTTGCGCCTGTTGGAATCGTCGCCTGTATCCTCTTCCCGCTATTCACGCAAAAAGAGCCGCTTTCCCTCAAAGAAAGCAGCTCCTTCTTGTCGCTGTCATTCAGGCGTTATTCTGCATTTTGCGCGTTCACGCCTGATATTGCATCATCGGCCAACGATGCGATCCCACAGGTCGCCGAAATCATCCGCCAGCTCATCCAGCCCGGTGACATTCGCCACGCGTTCCGCAAGCCCCTTCACCTGGCCGTAGAGCGTATCATCGTCCGTGACTTCCACATCCGTCAGATTCTCATCCACGCTCTGAACCGCTTCCACAATGGTCTGCTTCATGCGGTCATCCAGCCCGGCGCTGTACTGGTCGTCAAACTCGACCGCCACCAGCACGCGTCCATTGTGCACGATCACCTCGGCGTCATCCACCTCGCTGATGCGCTCAACCGCTTCGGAAATCTGCTCTGCCAGCCGTCCGGCTTCCGCAGGCGTCATGTCGGCCATGGCAGCGTTCATCGCGCTATCCGTCGCCCCGGGGGACATCGTCGCCATGGGGCTGGCCGTCGGACTGGGCGACGGCGTGTTCATCATGACCTCGCTTGTGGTCATGGGCGTCTGCGTCGCACTGACACCCGATGCATTGCCCGATGCGCAACCCGTCAGCGCCATGCCCGCCACCGCCAGGCACAGCAATGACAAAAACCATTTTTTCACTTGATTCGCCTCCTTGCCGCTATTGTGTACCGCAGGAGGAAAATCTATCACCGTTCCGATTGAAAAATTCTTCCTCATTCCCCGTAGAACGTGCAGCCGCCGATGAACTCGCGCAGAATCGACGTGGGCGGAATTTCATCCTCCTCGTCGCAGTCCAGGAAATAGTTGAGGAACTTGATCAGCCGCCTTGACCGGGTGTAATACGGATCATCCCGCCCGACCGACTTGAGCAGCGAATACGCGTATTTTTTGAGCACGGCAATCTCGTAAAGCAGCGACGAGTTAAACATCACATCCGCCCGCTCCTGATAGGGGAAGATATATTTTTCCTCGCCCGTGCGCACATTGTCCCACATGCGCAGCGTCTCCAGCACGCTGGTGTGCCTCGTCCTGTGATCACGAACCATGCGGCGCATCAGCCGCACATCGGTGGTGCGGATGCGGTTGTGGCAATCCAGATTGAGCTGCGTGAGCGCACTGACATAGATGCGGTACTTGTATTCCGACGGAATATCGGCACTCAGCGCATCATTGAGCCCGTGAATGCCCTCCACAATCAGAATCTGGTCGTCATCCACGCGCATCTTGACGCCCTTTTCCATCCGGCGCTTGGTCAAAAACGAGTACATCGGCAGCTCAACCTCGCGCCCGTCCAGCAGCTCGACCAGTTGCTCATTGAACAGCGGCACGTCGATTGACTCCAGGCACTCCAGATCAGGCTTGCCGTCTTCACCGATTGGCACGAGTTCGCGGTTCAAATAGTAGTTATCCAGCGATATGGCCACAGGCCGCCTGCCGCTGACGCGCAGCTGTGTGCTCAGTCGCTGGGCAAACGTCGTCTTGCCGCTTGAAGACGGGCCTGCAACAAACACCACACGAGCCCCCCGCGCGACGATGCGCTCGGCGATCTGCGCGATGGCGCGCTCCTGCATCGCCTCGTTGACGCGGATGAACGTGCGTGTTTCACCCCGGGCGATGATATCGTTGAGGTCCGCGGCATTCTCGCAGCGCAGAATGCGCGAGCTGGCTTCCGCCTCCACATAGGCGCGCATGAGCTGAGGCCGCTCTACAAAGGGCGCCGGCGGCCCGGAAAGATCCTCACCCGGAAGCAGCAGCACCATGCCCGGATAATAAAACCGCAGCGCAAACTGCGATACGGCGCCCGTGGAGGGCACCATGTCGCCATAGAAATACTCGCTCAGCCCGTCGCAGGTGTAGACGTCAAAATGCTGATACTTTCTGTAGGCGAGCAAGCGAACGGTGTCTTCCTGCCCCTGCGCACGGAAGTACTCCATCGCCTGCGCGCTCGTGATGCGGGATTTGACGATCGGCAGATCGCGCTCCACGATATTGTGCATCCGTTCTTCAATCCTGCGCACGAGAGCCGCCGTCAGGTTGACGCCTGTGACGGTCATGTATACGCCGTAACCAATGCTGTGCTCCAGGCGCACCTTTGCGCCCGGTACGACATCGCGCAGAGCCAGCAGCAAAACCAGCCTCGCGCTCCGCTCGCAGATCCGGCGATCATCTTCATACTTTACATTCATGCTCTATCCTCCTTGCGTTTAAAGGGTTTTGTCGCCGCTGCGCCAGCTGCACCAGACGTGCAAACCCGCTTCAATCACTCCCATCAAGTTAACCGCAGCACTGCTTCTGCATTCGCGCCCATCCCCGCGAATACCTTTGCAGTTGCTTTGACCGGCGGCAAATTTGTCTTTTGGGGCGGATGACGGCGTCACCGCCCTTGCCACAAACCGCAGATAACAAAAGAGAGCAGCAACCTGCTCTCTGTATGCCGCGCCTGCGGCGCTTATTCCTCCAGCGCGAGGGCTGCGGCGCTTTTGCCCGCCAGCACGCCCGTGGAAAAGGCAATTTGCAGGTTGAAACCGCCGGTATGCGCATCGACATCGAGCACCTCTCCGGCGAAAAACAGCCCGGGTACCAGCCGGCTCATCATCGTGCCGGGCACGATCTCCTTGACGTTGACGCCTCCGCGCGTGACGATGGCCTCCGCGATGGGCCGCTTTCCCGTAACCGCCAACGGCAGGGCTTTGATGTTCCTGCCGATGGTATGGCGCTGCTCCCGCGTCACCTGGCTGACGGGCTCATCCGGCTGCAATCCGCAGCGCTGGGCAAACACGGGCGCCATGCGCGCGGGCATCAGGCTGGTGAGCACCGAGGCAAGCTGCCTGCGCGCCTGCTGCGCAAACTCGCGCTGCAGCCGCAGATCGACCTGCTCCTCGCTGAGCGCGGGCTTCATGTCAAGCGTCACCTGCACGCCGGAAAAATCCTGCGGCAGATGGCTGCTCAGCTCAATCATCAGCGGGCCGCTGACTCCAAAGTGGGTAAAGAGCATTTCACCCAGCTCGCTGTAAATCGTCCGCTTACCCTCCCGGGCTGTGACGCGGACGTTTTTGAGCGACAAGCCCTGCAAAAGCCCCGGCCAGCTCTCCTGCATCGTCAGCCCGACCAGCGATGGTTCGACCGGCACAATGCTATGCCCGTTTTCCCGCGCAAAGCGGTATCCGTCGCCCGTGCTGCCCGTAGACGGGTAGCTCACGCCACCCGTGGCGATGACCACGCACCGTGCGCGCAGCATGCCCCCCTGCGAAAGGGTGACGCACATTCCATCCCTCTGGCGGAACACCGAAGCGACGGCCGTGTTCAGCTCCACCTGAACGCCCGCATCCTTCATGCCGCGCGCCAATGCGCGCGTCACATCGCTTGCCTTGTCGCTGACGGGGAACACACGGCCACCGCGCTCGATCTTGGTGGGCGTGCCGAGCATATCGAGCAGGGCTGTCAGGTCCTCATGATCAAAGCCCCGCACCGCAGCATTCAAAAAGCGCGGATTGCGCGGCACCTGCGCAAAGAATGCATCGGTATCCGCCGTGTTGGTCACATTGCAACGGCCCTTGCCGGTGATGTAGATCTTCTTGCCGAGCTTTTCATTCTGCTCAAGCAGGATCACGCTTGCGCCAGCCCAGGCGGCCTGCAGCGCGGCCATCATCCCCGCCGCACCGCCGCCAACCACCAGCACATCACACGCGGTCTTTGCCGACATAGATTCTGTACTCATCCCAGATTCCTTCCATCAGCCGGAAGTGTTCGCTGAGCTCCTCCCGGCGGCGCAGACCCAGCGCCACGATCAGCGCGTTGATGACCGACAGCGGCGCCGCCATGGAATCGACGAACGACGCCATATCGGTGCGCGCCGTGAGGCAGACGGTGCTGGTGGCATACACCGGCGACATGGGGCCGTCGGTGAGGCCCACCACCTGCGAGCCGCGGGCGCGGGCGAAATTCATCGCCTCCAGCGTGCGCGTAGAATAGCGCGGGAAACTGATGCCAAAGAGCAGGTCGCTCTCATTGATGCGGCTGATCTGCTCAAATACATCGCCGCTTGCCTCGGAGATGATGCGCACGTTGTCAAAAATAAAATTGAGGTAGTATGCCAGGAACTGCGCGATCGGCGCAGCCGAGCGCAGGCCCATGATGTAGATGTGGCGCGCACCGATGATCTTATCCACCACATCGTCAAACGCCGCGGTGTCGATCTCCTCGGTGGTGGTGCGAATATTCTGCATGTCGGCGTGCAGCACGGTGCGCAGCACTTCGCTCTGGTCAATGTCGGTGGCCATTTCAAAGCGCTGCACGGCAGTCAGCCAGTGGCGCACGAGCTCCTGCAGCGCGCGCTGAAGCTGCGGATAGCCTTCATACCCCATCGCCGAGGCGAAACGCACGACGGTCGATTCGCTCACGCCGACCTTTTCGCCCAGCTTGCTGGCCGTCATGAAGACCGCCTTGTCATAGTGTTCCACGATGTATTCGGCAATCTTGCGGTGCCCTTTGCTCAGCCGCTTGCCCGACTGGTTGAGCCTGCGCATCATGTCTTGCATATCTTGCATGGCCATATCCTCCCCAAGCAAACGATACTACTCATTGGTATCATTCTATCAAAAGGCAACAAAAAATGCAAGAAGTATTTCACTTCCTGCATCTTTTTTCGCTTTTAAACCGTCAGAACAGCGTCCGAAGCGCATCGGTTGCCGCATATGCCGTCATATCAAAGCCGAGGGCCGTCACCGTGGCATAGCCGCGGCGAAGCCAGGTGAAATCGTCATCGCCCTCTTCCACGTCCTCGTTGGCACAGCCCGTCAGGCGGAAGCAGCAGCCCTCTTTTCCGGCCGGGTCCTGCACATACTCGTCAAAGTAGTGTATCCGCCTAAGCGGCGCCACCCGGATGCCCAGCGCGCGGTCAACCTTGGGGTAATTGAGGTTAAGCACACACAGCGGCGGCAGCGGATGGTCAAGCAACCGCCCAAACACATCAAGCGCCATTTCCGCCGCCAAGGGATAGGTGTCCTCGCGGCTATCCGCCAGGGAAACAGCCATCGCATGGCGCCCTTCCAGCGCGCCTTCCATGGCAGCGGCCACCGTGCCGGAATACAGCACGTCGGACCCGGCATTGTATCCGTGGTTAATGCCGGATACCACATACTCCGCCTCCGGAAAGAGCTTGTGCAGCCCCAGCTTGACGCAGTCGGCTGGCGTGCCGCTCACCGCATAGGCGCGCAGCGCACCCGGCATATTCGCCTCCTGCACCGTCAGCGGGCGGCCAATCGACAGGCTGTGGCTGGCCGCGGAACGCTGCCTGTCCGGCGCAGAGACAACCACCTCATGCCCCGCCTCGCCAAACGCCCGTGCCAGCGCGCACAGCCCCGGCGCCAGGATGCCGTCGTCATTTGAAATCAGGATCTTCATGCGCACATCCTTTCCGCATTCTTCGTGCGTACTGCCTTTGCGTTATCGTTCATAATCCCTGAACAAAAACGCCGTCATCACCCCATCAAGGCTCTCAAACTCGATGCGCACGTCGTAGGGCAGCACATTGCGAAAGACCATGTCTTTCGTATCGCTGACCGTCGCATCAAACTCCGCAGGCAGATAGCTCACACCGCCCTGCGAGTGCCAGTTCATATCCTCAACCACTGCGGGCACGCGCAGCACGATGTTGTACAGCGTGCTGCACACCTGGCAGACGCCGCCGCCGTAACCCATGGCGCTCTCGCCCGAAAGAATGGGCGCGGAGCGATAGCCGTTTTCCTTGGAATACGGGCCACAGATGGCGTTGAAGGAGAACGACTCTCCCGCCTTGACGCGGATGCTCGTCAGCCGCTCGCTGGCCAGGCCAATATTGTAGACCCGGTTGGCATTGCCTTCCTTGGCCGTGCTGGTCGAATAAAAAGAGGTGAAGGCATAGAGCAAATCGCCCGGCTGCGCCTCGTCCCAGGGGACAAAGTCATAGAGCTTGAGCCTGTCCACGCTCACGCTGACCAGCTCCGGCTCGCGGCGGTATGGAAAGTACGCACGGCCATCCTCGATCTTCTCGATGGACAGCCACGATCCCTGGCTGACCTCGATGGCATAGCGATACCCTTCCGGCAAAAAGCTGGTATCCCTGAGCACATATCCCACGCTGACGTGCTCGCTCGTGCCGGGCATGGGGCCATCGAACGGATTCTTGCGCTGCACGCGCTCGACAAACTTGGTCAGCACATACCCCAGGCTGCCCTCATAGTCGATTTTCGTCCAGGTCCGGCCCTTCTCGTAGACATCCACGACGGTGCCTGTCTCTACCGACCCCAGCACCGTCGCATCCTCATCGCCCCACTTGTACACGGTCAGTTTCTTGCCGATCACCCCGTAATACGGCGCTTCCTCCGCCTCCTGAGTGACGGATGCAGCCTGGGCCTCGCCGTCGGAATCCTCCTGTTCCTGGGCGGCCGCAGGTGCAAACAAGGCCAAGGCGACGCACAGCGCCGCCAGGGCCCTTCTCGTTCCTCTTCTCATCAGCTTGCCCTGTACATGCGCACCGTCAGCACGCCGCCCGTGGCCTGCAGGGCCATGCGCACGTCATACGGCAGCGTATTCTGAAGCCGCAGGTCGATATTGCCCGCACCGACAGCCGCATCCATATCCAGCGGCGCGTAGGAGATGCCATAGGAGGAGTGCACCTGCCACTTGATGATGCCGATGGGAATCTGCAAAATGGCATTGTACAGCGTGGTGGACACCTGACAGATGCCACCGCCATACCCCAGCTTTTCGCTGGAAACATAGTTGACGATCGGCCCGAGCTCATAGCCGTTTGACTTGGTGTAGGGCGCGCAGTAATCGTTAAAGTAGAACTTCTCGCCCGCGGGAATGATCACATCATTGAGCCGCTCCACGCCCTGCATGATGTTGTGCAAACGGCCGATCTGCTCCTGCGTATCCTGTGCCGGGTCATAGTAGGTGGAGAACACGGCGATCAGATCACCCATCTGCGCCTCGTCCCAGGGGACGACGACCTCCATCTCCAGGTTGGCCGTAGCCTGAATCCTGCCGGTCGTGCGGTCATACGGCAGCGTGACGGCCATATCCATATCCAGCGCGCTCACCGACAGAATGGTGTTTTCGGGCACCGTGCGCAGCAGCTCGCCCGTCTCGTTGTCGTAGATATCGGTAGGCTCCAGCACATGCGCCGCATACGGATAGTAGATCACGCCCGGCACATACGGGCCGTAGGGGTCCGTTCGCATGTAATAGCGCAGGTGATCGGCGCGGACGAAGCCGACCACATCGCCCTTGCGTACGCGCGCCCACTCTCCGCCGGGGTCCATGACCTCGACATCCTCATCCTGATAGACGGTGCCCAGCAGTGTGGAATTGACATCCTGCTCCTTGCGAATGGACAGGTTTACATCCGCCGTGGCGGTATACAGCGCCTCAAACGGCGGTTCCGGCTTAAACTCTTCGGGGATCTCAATGCCCTCATGTGCAGGCGCGAGGTCGGAAATCGGGTCTGCCAGCACATAGCCTTGCACGCCCTGCTTGACCACCGTATACCACTCCTCACCCAGCTCGAGGATATACACCGTCTCCCCTTCTGCGAGCATGTTCATCCGCTGAGCAGACTTGCTCTGCGTCTTGCGGATGGTCAGCTCTTTGGTCGCCACGCCCAGATACAGCGCGTCGGCTTCGTCATTGTAGCCATCCGCGGCAGCCAGATCCTCGACGTTCTTGCTGAGCACATAGCCCACCAAGCCGTCCTGATCCACCTTTGTCCACGTATCACCGTATTCGATGATGTTGATGAGCCCGCCTTCCTCCACGCTGCCCAACTTCTTGGCCGACGTGGATTGCTTCTCTCGTATGGTCATATCCTTTGTAACCGTTCCGGTATACAGGATTTCCTCGGCTGCAGCTGTCATCACAAAAAGAATGGACAGCGCCGTGAAAACCAGAAGAAAAATGCGTTTTTTCATGCGATCATCCTCAACTCATTTCATGCGGCAGATACCTTTGTTTCAAGCCGGCTGCATCCCGCGATGCGAAGAAAGGGCCGGACGGATAGATGCGCACACCGCGCTTCCGTCCGCACCAGCCCCCACTATTCCTTTGAAAAGCAGAGATTATTCTCCGTCCTCGCCGGGGTCCTCATCCTCTTCAAAAACCTTCCGATGGCAATTCGGGCAAAGATGCTCCTCTTCCATGTCAAAGGCGTCCTCATCAAAGAAGATGACCGTTCCGCAATGCGGGCACTCATACTCGATCATCCCGTCGGTGTTGCCGTCCTCGTCATCCTCTTCGTCGTCGGCATCCTCGTCAAAATCCTCTTCCTCTTCAGAAAAGAGGGCTTCCTCCAGATCGCTGACGTCGCTGTCGATCTCCTCGACATACTCGGAAAGCTCGGCAAGGCGCTCTTCGAGCTCCTCGTTGTGCTGCGCAAAGACCTCCAGCGTGTCGATCATAGCCAGCATCAGCTTGCCCTGTTCGCTCTGCGCATCCACACCCAGGCCCTGGGCCAATCCCTTCAAATACGCAACCTTCTCGCCCATCTTGCTCATGGTCAAGCCGCCTTTCTCTGCCTCAGGGCAGTATTACGCGCGGGACATGTAGGAGCCGTCGCGGGTATCCACGCGGATCTTGTCGCCGATGTTGATAAACAGCGGCACCGCAATCTGGTAGCCCGTCTCCAGCGTCGCCGGCTTGGTGGTGTTGCTCGTGGTATCACCCTTGAAGCCCGGCTCCGTCTCGGTGACTTCCAGCACAACAAAGTTCGGCGCTTCCACGGAGAAAGCCTTGCCCTTGAAGAAGCGAACCGTGGCCATCGTCTCTTCCTTCATGAAGCGGATGGCGTCCTCCACCTGCTCATACGTCAGCGGAATCTGCTCAAACGTCTCCTGATCCATGAAGTAGTAGAACTCGCCGTCGTTGTAGACGTACTGCATTTCCTTGGTCTCAATGGTCGCGCGCGGCTGCTTGTCCGTCGGGTTAAAGGAACGCTCGACGACAGCGCCGGTCATGACGTTCTTGAGCTTCGTGCGCACAAACGCAGCGCCCTTGCCCGGCTTAACGTGCTGGAAGTCAACGATCGTCCAGACGCCGCCTTCCCACTCGATCGTCACGCCCTTACGGAAATCGCCTGCTGTAATCATGTGGATATCCCTCCATACTGCTGTTTATCGGATTCATCTGCTGCGCACAGAAGACGCAACAGCATCTTCCATACGGTCATGTGCATTCGCGTTCCAATTTTATCACGTTTTCTAACACAAATCAAGTATTTTCATCGTTCCGCCCGCTTCCAGGGCAAAATTTGTCTGCGTGCGAAATCGCACGCAGACCGGACAAAGGCCGCTTTTGCTCAGTGCAAACCCGTTTCAAAGGCCGTTTTAAGCCGGTTCATGGCCTTTTTCTCAATGCGCGATACGTACGACCTGGAGATACCCAATTTGCGCGCCACCTCCTGCTGGGCATACACTGTGCCGTCAAGCAGCCCATAGCGCATCTTGATCACCGTCTTCTCCCGGCCGTGCAGGCAGGTTTCCACCAGACCGCGCACACTTTGCAGGCTCACGCGCCGCTCAACCTCGCCGTGCACCTCCCCCTCGTCCGTGCCCAGCACATCGATCAGCGCGATCTCGTTCCCCTCGCCATCCATCCCAATGGGCTCGTGAAGGGATACTTCGCCTTTGCGCTTCTGGCTGGAACGCAGGCACATGAGGATTTCATTCTCGATGCACCGCGCGCAATACGTGCTCAGCTGCGTGCCCGTGTCGGGCTTGAAGGAACCCACGCCCTTGATCAGGCCAACGGTTCCAATTGAAATCAGATCGTCTGCATCATAGCCCGGAACGGTGTACTTTCTGGCGATGTGCGCCGCCAAACGCAGGTTGTGCTCGATGAGCTTTTCCCGCGCCTGCTCATCGCCCTGCTGCATCCGCGCAATCATCTCGGCCTCTTCCTGGCGGGACAGCGGCTTGGGAAACGCATTCCCCCGCGCCAGATACCCCAGCAGGAACAACGCATCCTTGAGAAAGAACAAGATCAGTTGCTCGAACATGCCATCACCCCAGCCAGCTTATGCTGCGGCATTCCTTCCCATGAGCTGCAACGCATGCGGCTGATCATGCCCATAGCACATCAAAAAGCGCATTCCTCACATGAGAAATGCGCTGAAGGTTCCTAAATGGGGCAATTCCAGGCAAAGCGGGTTTTTTCCCCACTCACATCCCCGCCAGGTACGCGAGCACATCCGCCGCATTGGCATCCGGCTTGACCTTCGGCATCACCTTTTCGATCACGCCCTGTTCGTCGATGATGTACGTCGTGCGCACCACGCCCATGCTGACCTTGCCATAGAGCTTTTTCTCCTGCCAGACATCATATGCGCGGATCGCCTCAAGCCCGGGATCGGAAAGCAGGATGAACGGCAAGCCATGTTTCTCTGCAAACTTCAGGTGGGAAGCTGCGGAATCCTTGCTGATGCCGATGATCACAGCCCCACAATCCTTGAGCGCCGCATTGTTTTCCGCAAACGCAAGGGCCTGACGGGTGCAACCGGGCGTGTTATCCCTGGAATAAAAATACAAAACCACCTTTTTTCCCAGAAAACCGGACAAAGACACGCGGTTTCCATCCTGATCAGAAAGAGCAAAATCGGGGGCTTTGACGCCAGCTTCAAGCATGATGATCTCTCCTTGTTTAAAATCGGTTGCAAATCCCGTTTGATTCGCTTTTTATGATGCCGCTGTGTGCAGATGCCTGGTATCCACTTCCCCATGCGCAAAGCACACCGGCCGCTTTGGCGCTTGAATCCGGTCATACACGCACGCCTGATTTTCTTCAGCCTTGCCGCAGAATTTTGAGATAACGGCTGAGCGCGTCCTTCCAATCCGGAAGCGGAATAAACCCGTTTTCCATCAGCTTATCCTTGCAAAGCCGGCTGTTATACGGCCGCGCAGCTTTGGACAGCCCGTATTCCTTTGTCGTCACCGGAATAACCTGCACCGGCATTGCCGCCTGCTTGAAAATTTCCCGCGCAAAATCCGCCCAGCTGATGTATCCGCCCTCGTTGGTCGCATGATAACAACCATACTTTTCGGTTTCGATCATGTCCACCAGAAGGCGCGCAAGATCCAGCGTATAAGTCGGCGTGCCAATCTGATCGCACACCACGCGCAAGGCGTCGTGTGTCTGCCCAAGCCGGATCATCGTCTTGATGAAATTGTTCCCGCTCACACCGAACACCCACGCAATCCGCACGATGAAAAACTTTTCCACACACTCGCGCACCGCCAGCTCACCCTCAAGCTTCGTCTGCCCATAGACATTGAGCGGCGCATAGCTCGTGCAATCCGGCTGCCACGGGGTTGAACCCTGTCCATCAAACACATAATCCGTGCTGATGTACATCAGTTTGCAGCCCAGTTTACGGCACTGTTCTGCGATATACCGCGTGCCCTCCGCATTGATTGCGCGCACACGATCGCGATTCTTTTCCTCTTCCGCCAGGTCGACGGCCGTCCAGGCCGCGCAGTGCATCACCGCATCCGGTTTGACATCGCCAAGCACGTTTGCCACGCGCTGCGCATCCGTGATGTCCATCTGCATGTAAGGCATGCGGGTCACGGGGCTTTCGTCCGCCACACCGGAATACTGCAAAGCGATATCGCTTCCTATCGCATCATATCCCCGTGCGGCCAGCTCATTCATCACGTCGTGACCGAGCTGGCCCCCCACGCCTGTAACCAGTACTTTCATTGATCTCCCTCAACCTGTTTGGTTCTTTTTTCTGCACCGCATGAATCTGCGCCATTGCATTTAAAGCAGTCTGACCGCCGCTTTCCGCCCACGGTCATGACTCGCTCAGCGGTTTGCGTACATCTTTTCATAGTAGTTCTGGTACTCGCCGCTGATGATCGTCTCCCACCATTCGTGGTTCTCCAGATACCACTTGATCGTCTTCTGAATGCCATCGGCAAACTTCGTCTCCGGAAGCCATCCCAGCTCGCTGTGGATCTTTGTCGGATCGATGGCATACCGCATGTCATGTCCTTTCCGGTCGGTGACATAGGTGATCAGCGTTTCCGGCTTGCCCAGCGCTTTGCAAATCAGCCTGACGATGTCGATATTGCGCATCTCATTGTGTCCGCCGATGTTGTAGACCTCGCCCACGCGCCCCTTGCGGAGGATCAGATCAATCGCCTTGCAATGATCCTCCACATAAAGCCAGTCGCGCACGTTCTCGCCCTTTCCGTAGACAGGCAGCGGCTTGTCATTGAGCGCGTTGGCGATCATGAGCGGAATCAGCTTCTCCGGGAAATGATACGGCCCGTAATTGTTGGAGCAGCGGGAAATCGTCACCGGCAGGCCGTATGTGCGGTGATAGGCCAGCACGAGCAGGTCCGCGCTCGCTTTGGACGCAGAATACGGGCTGGATGTGTGAATCGGTGTCTCCTCCGTAAAAAACAGGTCGGGGCGATCCAGCGGCAGATCGCCATAGACCTCATCCGTCGACACCTGATGATAGCGCGCGACGCCAAATTTCCGGCAGGCATCCATCAGCGTTGCCGTGCCCAGGATATTGGTCTGCAAAAAGATACCCGGGTCCTCAATGGAACGATCGACATGCGATTCTGCGGCAAAATTGACGATGACATCGGGGTGTTCTTCCTCAAACAGACGGTTCACCGCTTCACGGTCGCAGATATCCGCCTTGACAAAGCGGAAATGAGGATGATCCATCACAGGCGCCAGCGTCGAAAGATTGCCCGCGTACGTCAGCTTATCCAGGCAGATCACGCGATGCTGCGGATGCGCCTTGAGCATATAAAAGATGAAATTTGAACCAATAAATCCGGCGCCGCCGGTGACAACAATCGTCATGTGCATTCTCCTTTATATTTCGCCGTAAACAAAGTTACAATCGCTCTCTTCAAGCAAAGGCGACGTGGTATCCTTTTGAGAAAGCAGCTTTTCATCGATCATTCCCCAGTCCACGCCGATGGATGGGTCATTGTAGCGGATACCCCGGTCACACGCCTTGCTGTAAAGGTTATCCACCTTGTAGCAAAACTCAACATCTTCCGTGAGCGTCTTGAAACCGTGCCCAAATCCCCGCGGGATAAACAGCATCCGCTTATTTTCGGCGGAAAGTTCCACCGCTACCCATCGCTTATACGTCGGGCTGCCCTTGCGCAGATCCACGGCGACATCCATCACAGCCCCGCGGGTCACGCGCACAAGCTTGGCCTGGGCAAACGGCGCATTTTGAAAATGAATGCCGCGCAACGTACCCTTCTGCGCCGAAAAAGACTGGTTGTCCTGCACAAATGTATGGGGGATGCCAATCTCCTCAAAAGCCTTCCGATTGTAGGTCTCCATAAAATACCCGCGGTGATCGCCGAAGACCTGCGGCTCAACGATGCACACCCCCGGCAAACTGGTTTCAATCCGTTTCATCAGTACCGCACCCGTCCTTCCGCAACCGCCTGGAGATGGTGCCCATACGGACTCTTGCCGTACCGCTGCGCACTCTCAATCAGCTTTTCCTTTGTAATCCAGCCATTTTTATACGCGATCTCTTCCGGTGCGCTGATTTTGATGCCCTGACGCTGCTCGATCATGCGCACAAAATCCGCTGCATCCACGAGGCTGTCCATCGTACCGGTATCCAGCCACGCAAAGCCACGGCCAAGCAGCTGCACGTCCAAATCGCCCCGCTCAAGATACATGCCGTTGAGCGTGGTAATCTCAAGCTCCCCGCGAGCCGAAGGCCGAACGCCATGTGCCATCGCCGAAACGCCCTTTGGATAGAAATACAGCCCCGTGACCGCATAGTTGCTCTTGGGCTTTTGCGGCTTTTCCTCGATGGAAATCACCTTGCCGCTCTGGTTAAATTCCACGACGCCAAAGCGCTCCGGATCATTCACATAGTAGCCAAACACCGTAGCGCGCTCATTCTTTTCCGCATTTTCCACTGCGGCGCGCAGAATACGGCCAAAGCCATTTCCATAAAAGATGTTGTCGCCCAGCACCATGGCGCACGCCTCATCGCCGATGAACGTCTCGCCCAGCAAAAATGCCTGTGCAAGCCCATCCGGCGAGGGCTGCACCTGATACGAAAGATTCAGGCCAAACGGACTTCCATCTCCCAGCAGGTGTTCAAAGCGCGGGGTATCCTCCGGGGTAGAGATGATCAGAATATCCCGGATGCCCGCCAGCATAAGCGTCGACAGCGGATAATAGATCATGGGCTTGTCATACACGGGCAAAAGCTGCTTGCTGGTCACCATGGTCAGCGGATACAACCGTGTGCCGGCTCCGCCGGCAAGTATGATTCCTTTCATAATAAGGCTCCTTCCGATACCAACATGATGTTTGCAAGACTCAAACGCCTTTGCAAATGTCGTAGTAACCTTTCGATGCTGTATGTCAAATGATAAACTTCAATGCGTCATCATGATTTGCTCCAGTCAGAAAAACGTCGATCTGGGTGCATACGGAAGTTTTTCCTTTCATAACCCCTGATCAGCGGAGTTTATTGCTTCCCGCTTTCTTTCCAAACGCCTTCCGGCCCGGTTCCCCAAAAAACGTGCCGCACAATCCGCTCCAAAGGCTGCGCATTCCAACAGATGCCCTTTGCGCAACAGCTTGACTGCAATTTCCCGCACCATTCGCATGCCTTCCCCGAGTTCACCGGCAAGGCCCAGCTCCTCATTATACCGCTGCAAGAACTGCCCGACAAGCCAGTTTCTACGGTACTCCTGCCGAAGCGTTAAATTGTGGGAGTGCCGCACCTTCGCTTCCGCGCAATAACCAAGGCGATACCCGGCCTTTAACAGCGCCGCAGCAATCAGCATATCCTCATTGGTCAAAAGGCCGTGTTGAAATCCCCCTACCTCCTCATAAGCCGTACGACGGTAGGCAGAACACACATCGGATAAGTGAAACGCCAGGATTCCCAATGTTTGCCTTTCCTCCGCGCTCCATATCCGGCTCCATTCCGGATAGCGGTATTCCTGCACAGCCTTGACATACAGCCGCGCATCCTCGCGGGCCACCTGTCGTCCGCTGACAGCGGCGACACGCATATCATCAAACGGAGCCAGCAGGCATTCAATATACCGCTCATCATCCAGGAGAACATCTTGTGTCAGAAACAGAACAAAGTCACCCGTCGTATGGCGGAACGCCAGATCCCGGGTTCCTCCATGGTCAAACTGTTCCCGCGCGATGCCAAGCACTTTAGCGCCACATTGCCGTGCCAATTCCGCAGTGCCATCTGCCGAACTGGAATCCACCACCCATACCTCATCCGGCTTGCGCGTCTGCGATTCTATGGACTTAAGCAAGGGGACGATTTGTTTCCCCGCCTCCAGCGTAGGAATGATGACGGATACACTCATCGTTTATACTCCTTAGTTTATGTTGCACAGGATGTGTGGAAATATCTTTTGATCAGCACATATGCGCAATATGATTCGCGAATTTCATACAGCTTGAATTCATCTTATCACACACCAATTTCAAAACGCAAGAGATTCTTCGCATTCCATGCTACAAACATCTTGACCGCTTCGCATGGATGCAACTTTCTTTTTTCCTCACATCGTGCGGATAGGAAAATGGAACACCCGCTTTCAGCGAGAATCTACCATCTCGTCTTTCCAAGCTCTGCACACAAAGGCGGGCGGCACGCCGTCGCCCGCCGGGATGTGTCATTTCAATGCGATAGCCTCGTTCTCTTGCCTGAATCCACTGCGATAAACCGGCACCAGTTTCAAATCCCTTGTGTCTTCCGGCAGATCAAAGCGCAGCTCAATCGTGTAGGCGCCGTCATCCGCGGGAATCACACCGCCCCAGTTGTTGACGATCTCCGTATCTCCGGCGATCAGAACATAATCCTGGATGTACTCGCCGCTCGTATCCGGATCAAAGGCGCTTATGGCCTCCAGCCACTCCGTCGGCGGGGTGATGACCACTGTTCCCGCAACATCGAACGCGGAAATCAGCAGATCAGCCTGAGCGCTGTACACATCAAAATCGCCCGCGCCGGAAATCGTCTGCACATCGCCTGTGATGGGCACGGTGAGCGGCACGCGCAAAACGCCGCGATTCGTGCTTGGCGACACGCTGGCCCAGTATACGCCGGTTTCATCCACATAGTTGATGGACGCATTGTAGAAGACGGTCAGCACGATGTCGATGCTCTCCTGTGCTTCCACCAGTTCAGGCAGCTCCACCTCGTAATATGCGTGCATCGTGTGATCGTCTACCCTTTCAAGCCAACTGTCCCAAATGCGCAGCCCGGTGCCATCTGCCAGATCGGCGCCGTCGCCCACATAGCAGTTGGTGGAGGCGAACCAGCCGTTTTCATGCGTCTCAAACCACTGGGCCTCCTCCTTCCAGAACTGGGCATTGCCAAACGAAGCAATTTCACCGAAAGACTGCCCCGGCCATTCCATATCCCAGGTGTCAAAGCCATCCGGCGCGCCTTCTCCATAGAAGGCCAGGTTGTCATCGTGCCGGAATGTATAGGCAAAGTAGAGCTTGTTGCCGTTGCAATAGGCCTCGTCGATCGTCAGCTCAAACGCGCGGCCAGCCATGGCTTGCAAAAGCTGATCTTTGACCGTATTGCCCTGCGGGCTTTCCTGTGGGGTCACAAGGGCAATGGCTGCATCCACCGGCACCGCGACCTCGTCGACGTGTTCCAACCGCTCCACAACCCCCGGCTGATCCCCCTTGAATTTCTCATAGTAACTAAACGCGCCCAGGCCGACCGCAACGGCAGCGCCCGCCAGCGCGATGCACAGCAAAACGGCAAGCACCAGGGCCATTGAAATCTTTTTCTTCATATAAATTTCTCCTCTGATCTGCTTCAAAACCTTTCCCTGCAAAGACGGCCTTGCCTCTGCATGTGAAAGCCCCTGATCAATCGAGGTATGAATCGCCTGGCGAAGCTGCTCATCATTTTTCATGGTCTGTCACTCCCTCCACTGGGTTTTGAGCAGTTCCCGTGCCTTTTTCAAGCGTCTGGAAACCATGGTTTGTGAAACCCCCAGCATTTCAGCAATCTGCGGAATCCTGATATCTTCATAGTAATACAGCAAGACGACCTCCATCCACTTGCGGGGAAGCCGCATGATCTCCGTCATCAGCGCAAGACTTTCCTCGCTTTGCGCTTCGACGGGAATTTGCAGCCTGTCCAAGTCGATCCTTTTGTCGATAAAGCGATACCAGGCATTGCGCCGCATATCGTTGCACACATTGACCGCAATCCGGTACAGCCACGTCTTTTCACTGCTGTCCCCCCTGAATGAAGACAATGCGTTGTAGGCTTTCAAAAACGTTTCCTGCACGGCATCTTCCGCCATGTTCATATCCCGAAGATACATGCAGCACATGCGAAGCAAATCCTTTTCATACCTGTCCATCAACCGACAGAGTTGCTCTTCGCGTGAATTGTCCGGGCCCTTGACAATGCTCACTTTCTGTCTTCCTCCCTTCTATTGCATTAGACGGTGGAAATTGCCCATTCCTGAACCCCTTTGAAAAAATAGGCCGGGTGATCTGAAAAGCCATCTGGAGCTGAATCCGCTTCAACTGCCTTTCTTGCAAAAAACACAACAAAAAAACAGGC
>DVJV01000225.1 GCA_018716525.1 Candidatus Ventricola gallistercoris | reverse complement strand
TGCGTTATCCATAAGATCGCGTTGAGAAGTTCTCGAGCATTTCGACGTGGACGCCCTCTCTTCTGCGACTCTTCTTTCTCAAAATAGGGTTTCAGCCGTTCCCATTCGCTATCGCTTAATTCATATCTTCGAATACTCTTTGCCATTCGAATCACCTCTTAAGTGTAATTCGACTGCTCTCCCTATTTTTCCCGTTTCTTTTGCATATTTTCTCAGTGATTACTCGATTTTATTCTTTTAGAAACACACTCTAGCTTCTTATACCTTTTTTGGCTTTGGCTGGTTGCTTTTTGTTGCTATGCCGCCGTTCTTCTCTTGATTTGTTTGCAAAAGGGGCGTGCCGCAGAAATTGCTTTCTGCAACACGCCCTTTGCCTCTCACCGCTCGTCGCGGTATGCGCTGGCCAGTGTGACAAAATGCTTGAAGAGCGACGCGCAATAGGCGTCACGGTAGGCCATGTGCTCGGGGTGGAACTGCACACCAAACACGCGGTCGTCATCCACGCAGGACACGGCCTCGATCACACCGTCTGTCGCGCGGCCTTCCACGCGAAGGTGCGGACCGGGGTTAGCAATCGCCTGATGATGCGAGCTGTTGACGTGCATCACCTCAAGCCCGGTGATGGCTGTAAACACGCTGCCCGGCTCAAAGCGCACATCGTGCACTGCCCTGTCATAGGGCGCCTGCTGCTGATGCGTGGCATTGGGAATGCCACACTGCGTCTCCAGATCCTGAATCAATGTGCCGCCGAGGGCGACGGTGAGCACCTGCACCCCCCGGCAGATGCCGAAGATGGGCATGTGACGCTCCATCGCCAGCGGAATGGCCGCCAGCTCAAATGCATCGCGCTGGGGATCAGCCTCCCCGCACGCGGGAACCGGCTTCATGCCATACCGAGCAGGCGCCACGTCGCCGCCGCCCGCCAGCAAAAGGCCGTCAAGTTGATCGAGAATCTCGGGGATGATCGATTCATCCGCCATCTGCGGCAGCAATACGGGAATGCCGCCAGCATCCAAGACAGACTGCATGTAGTTTTCCCGCAGAAAGAGCTGGCGCTCCTGTGCGTTGTGTGAACCGGATATGCCGATGAGCGGCCGCCTGGTCATAGCCTCACCCTTTCTTGTTCTTTTCCTTTCCTTCCTTGTCCTTTTTGGACGCGGAACCAAACTTCTCCTCGTAATTGTTGATGCACTCGACGATCACATGGTTGGCCACTTCGCGGTTTTGCGCCTTGCTGACGACGGTGGTGCGGCCTTCCAGCTCCTTGTAGACGGTGAAGAAGTGGCGCATCTCGTCGAGCAAGTGATCGGGAAGCTGACTGATGTCAAACATAAAGTTGTAGTTGGGATCACCCAGCGGCACCGCAATGATCTTTTCGTCGCGCGCCTCGCCGTCATTCATCTCAAACATGCCAATGGGGCGGCACTCCACCAGCGTCATCGGCTCGATGGCCTCCGAGCAAAGCACCAGCACGTCGAGCGGGTCGCCGTCATCCGCGTAGGTGCGCGGAATGAAGCCGTAGTTCGTCGGATAGTGCGTGGAGGTATAGAGCACGCGGTCAAGCCGCAAAAGCCCCGTCGCCTTGTCCATCTCGTATTTATTCTTGCCGCCGCGCTTGATCTCAATGACCGCCATAAAGCGTTCAGGGGTGATCAATTCGGGGGCGATATCATGCCAAATATTCATATTCCACTCTCCTCTTTAGAAATCTCGTAAAGCCCTGCAAAGCCCAGGTTCGCTCCGCCGCATCACATACTGGAAAGCAGCTGGGCGTACACTTCACTCTGCACCGCGCAAGACGCCATCTGTCCGCCCAGCCAGATGCGCTGGGCCTCAGCCGCCTGGTAAAACAGCATGCCAAGCCCTTCGACTGCCGTGACACCCTTTTCCCGTGCATAAGCCAGCAGTCGTGTCTGCCGGGGGTTATACACGGCGTCAAACACCGCGCCGCAGCGCGCAATGGCGTCCGGAGCAATGGGGCAGGCATCCGCGTGCGGATACATGCCCACCGGCGTGCAATTGACGAGAATATCGCAGCGCTCATCGGCATCGGGCAGCGCGCACACGCCAATGCGTGCCGCGCCATCGCTTTGCAGCTGCGCAAGTTCTCCGCGCAGACGCCGGCCCTTGCTTACATCCCGCACGGCAAACGTCACCCGCCCGCCGCGCGCCAGAAATTCATACCCAGCCACACGTGCCGCGCCGCCGCCGCCCAGAATCATGGCATGGACACCGCGCGTGGCAACGCCATGCTCCTCCAGGGCACGCATCATGCCCAGCCCGTCGGTGATATAGCCGGTAAGCCGTCCATTGCACACCTTGACGGTGTTGACCGCACCGCAAGTGCGCGCGGCTTCGTCAATCTCGTCAAGCAGCGGCATGATCCGCTCCTTGTAGGGGATGGTCACGTTAAAGCCGTCAAAACAGCTCCGGAACACATCCACGGCTGATGCCAGCTTCTCCCCGGGCACGGTGATGGGCAGATAAACCGCATCCACCCCAGCCGCATCAAAGAGTGAATTGTGGATGTAGGGCGACCAGGTGTGCAAAAGCGACTCGCCCAGCACTGCAAACCGGCGCGTGGCCGGGCCGATGCGCCTGTCCAGCATAACCTTTCTCCTTTCAACCGAGCGATACCGGGCGCATTTGCAGCACGCTTACAGGCGCAGCGTTGCGCCGCAATCCGCCTCGCAAGCGTCAAGAATCTTCTTGACGACCGGATTGACATCCTCATCCGAAAGGGTGCGGTCCGGGTTGCGGAATGTGAGCGAGAAGGCCACGGACTTGCGCCCTGCCCCAAGCTGCGCACCGCGGTAGATGTCAAACATCTCCGCCTTCTCCAGCAACGCGCCGCCCGCCTTGCGAATGGCTGCCAGCACACTGCCCACGGTCACGGACTCATTCATCACCAGTGCGATGTCGCGCGTGACGGCCGGGAACTTGGGCAGGCTGCGCACATGATCAACCTTCACGTGCAGCGCACCGAGCATCTCCAGATCTACCTCGGCGATAACCGTCCTGCGGGTCAGCTCGAACGCCTCCATCACATCGGGGTGCACTTCGGCCACGCTGCCGATGCACGCATCGCCCACCATCAGCCGGGCTGCGCGTCCCGGATGGTGATACGGCTGCGCACCCGGCACGACATCCACGTGGACACCGAACTGCGCCATCATGTCCACCACGATGTCGCGGATCAGGTAGAAGTCCACCTCTGCGCCATACGCGCCAATGCACAGCATGGGCTTTTCATGCGGCAGTTCCCCGGCCTTGCGCGCGGTGTTGTCAAACACGGGCGCGATCTCGTAGAGCATCGCCGTGTCATTGTTGCGGTTTTGGTTGAGAGACACGGTGGAAAGCACGCTGGGCACCAGTGTGCTGCGCATGACGCTCGTGTCCTCACCCAGGGGATTGACGATGGCCAGCAGGTTCAGCCGCGGATCATCCGCAGCAAGGCCGAGCTTCTGCACCAGCTTCGGGCTGATGAACGAGAAATTGCGGATCTCATAGAGACCTTTGGACGCCAGGATCGCGTTCACCCGGTCGGAAAGCTGCATGTGCACATTGCGCGTGCCCGGTGCGGTCTCGCCGCGCAGCATCGTCGAGCGGATGTGCTCGTAACCGTAGATACGCAGCACTTCTTCGGACAGATCGGCCTCGTTTTCGATGTCCTCACGGAAATCCGGCGGCACGACGGTCAGCTTGTCTCCGCAAAGCGTAGCCTGCATGAACAGTGCGCGCAGAATGCGCACCATCTCCTCGCCCGGCACCTGCACGCCAATGCGCGCGTTGATACGCGCGACAGACGCCCCGATCTGCGGCACCTTGCGCGGATTCGGATAGCAGTCATACACGTCCTCGATGACCTCGCCCGCGCCAAGCATGTTCACGAGCTGGCAAGCGCGGTCTGCCGCCTCGCGGCAGGTCGCCGCGCACACGCCGCGCTCAAAGCGGCCGGATGCTTCCGTGCGCAGGCCGAGCGCGCGCGTCGTCTGCCGGATGCTCGTGCGGTCAAACGCCGCGATCTCGAACATGACCGTGGTCGTGCCCTCGGTGATCTCCGACTCTTCGCCACCCATCACGCCGGCAATACCCGTGGCATTCTGCTCATCGGCGATCATCAGCATGTCGCGCGTCAGATCGCGCTCCTTGCCGTCAAGCGTGGTGATCTTCTCGCCCTCATACGCGCGGCGCACGATGATGTGCCGGTCGCGCACCTTCGCCATGTCAAAAGCGTGCATCGGGTGGCCCGTCTCCAGCATCACGTAGTTGGTGATATCCACGATGTTGTTGATCGCCCGCACGCCCGCCGCGTGCAGCGCCTTGCGCATCCATATCGGAGAAGGGCCGATCTTCACGTTTTTAATGATGCGCGCACAGTAGCGCGGGCACAGGTCGGTGTCCTGCACGTCGATGTGAACGTAGTCCTCCATCTTGCCCGGAACGGTCTGCACCTCGATCTGCGGCTTGACAAACGATGTGCCCAGCGTCACGGCCGCTTCGCGGGAAACGCCCCACACGCTCAGGCAGTCCGGACGGTTGGCCAGGATCTCAAAGTCGACGATCGTGTCGTCCACGCCCAGGATCGGCCGCACGTCAGTGCCGGGCGCGTAGTCCTCGTGAAAGACGAGCAGCCCCTTGTCGCCCACCGACGGATACAGATACTCCGGCACGCCAAGCTCCGGCCCGGAGCAGCACATGCCGCACGATTCCACGCCGCGCAGCTTGCCCTTCTTGATCTTCACACCGCCCGGCAATACGGCGCCCACCTTGGCCACAGGCACCAGATCTCCCTCATGGACATTCGGCGCGCCGGTCACAATCTGCAGCGGCTCTTCCTCGCCCACATCCACGGCACAAATGACCATATGGTCCGAATTCTCATGCTTTTTCACCGAGAGGATCTTGCCGACCACCACGTTTTGCACGCTCTCGCACTGATCCTCGATTCCCTCAACGCCCGTTCCATGCATGATCATCGCATCCTTGAACGCATGGGCGGAAACGGGCACATCGGTATACTGCCTGATCCATTGCATCGGTACTTTCATTGTCTGATTCCTCCAACACTCTGCTCAATCGGGAAGGCGCCCGTCAATCCTCGCGGAACTGGGACAGGAAGCGCACGTCGCCCTCATACAGGGCGCGCATGTCGGTGATGCCGTAGCGCAGCATGACGATGCGCTCAAGCCCCACACCGAAGGCAAAGCCGCTGTACTTCTTGCTGTCGATGCCGCACATATCCAGCACCTTGGGGTTGACCATGCCCGCGCCGAGCACCTCGATCCAGCCGGTGCCCTTGCACACGCGGCAGCCCTTGCCGTGGCAGTTCATGCACGTGAGATCCACCTCGGCAGACGGCTCCGTGAACGGGAAGAACGACGGGCGGAAGCGCGTGGTCACGCCTTCGCCGTAAAGCGCCTTGGCAAACGCATCGAGCGTGCCCTTGAGGTCGGCCATGGTCACATCCTCATCGATGACCAGGCCCTCCATCTGATGGAACACGGGCGAATGGGTGGCATCCACCTCGTCGGCGCGGTAGACGCGCCCCGGGCACACAATGCGGATCGGCGGCTTGCGTGAGAGCATTGTGCGCGCCTGCACAGGCGACGTGTGCGTGCGCAGCACGATGTTTTCCTCGATGTAGAACGTATCCTGCGCGTCACGCGCCGGGTGGTTCTTGGGCAGGTTGAGCAGCTCGAAGTTGAACATATCCAGCTCCACCTCAGGCCCTTCAACCACGTCAAACCCCATGCCGGTGAAAACCTTGAGCAGCTGGTCCTGCACCAGGGAAATCGGGTGCGCGGTGCCGATGGGCGTATGCGCGCGCGGCTCGGTAACGTCGATGGCCTCGCGCTCGAGCTTCTTTTGCCGCTCCATTTTGCGGATGCGGCTTTCCAGCTCATCCATCTTGGCGGTCAGCCGCTCGCGCACGGCATTGATCATCTGTCCAGCCTGCGGGCGTTCCTGTGCCGGCAGCTGCCCCATCGAGCGCAGAAGCTGGGTCAGTTCACCCTTTTTGCCCAGCATCTTCAGGCGCAGTGCATCCAGCCCGGCCCTGTCCGCAATGCGGCTGAGTTCGCTTTGCGCTTCCTCTTCCATCCGGCGCAGTTGTTCCTGCATATCCATGTGAGAAACCCTCCTTGCGTTGATAAAGAAAAAAGCCGCGTCCGCAAAAGGGACGAGGCTGCATTTCCCCGTGGTACCACCCAATCTTCGTCTCGCATGCCGCATGGGCACAGTAAGACCTTTGACACGATAACGGGCCGTCCGTCCCCGCCTACCTGTCAGCGGGGCAGCTCCGGAGTGAATTTTCCGCTGCGTACCTGAGCAAAATTCCAGCCGCGTTTTGCTCTCTCTTGAGGCCGCATGGTGCGGACATTGTCTCCATCTTTGCCTTTAAACGGTATTATACATGATTTCCATGCGAATAGCAAGCCAAAATTCCGCATTCTCCGGCATTCTCCGGCAATCACACACGAAATGTGGCGCCCCCCATTCACACCATTGCCCTTTGCTAAAGATGCGCCATCCCCGAAACGATTGACGGAAGCAGCCCAAAGCTGCTATACTTTTTGCATACATGAAGGGGGATCAGCATGCAGCAATACGAATGGATGGCCACAGCGGCCTTCGGCCTGGAAGGCGTGACAGCCAGAGAGCTCAGCCATCTGGGCATTGAGGCCAAGGCTGAAAACGGCGGCGCCCGGTTTTACGGAACGCTTGAAGATGCGTTTCGCGCCAACCTGCACCTGCGGTGTGCCGACCGCGTTGTGCTGGTCGTGGGACGCTTTCCTGCGACGAGCTTTGAAGCGCTCTTTGAAGGCGTTCGCGCATTGCCATGGGAAAACTTCATCGGCGAACACACGCGCTTTCCCGTCACGGGCAAATGCGCGCGCAGCCAGCTGATGAGCGTGCGCGACTGCCAGGCGATCACCAAGAAGGCCATCGTAGAGCGGCTCAAAGCGCACTATCACACCAGCTGGTTTTTGGAAGATGCAGAGTGTGTTTCCATCGACGTGGCGCTCCATGGGGACGTGGCCCAGCTGACGATCAATGCCAGCGGCGATGCGCTCAACCGCCGCGGTTACCGCACCTGGAACGGCGAAGCGCCGCTGCGCGAGACGCTGGCCGCCGCGCTGGTGCTGCAA
>DVJV01000224.1 GCA_018716525.1 Candidatus Ventricola gallistercoris | reverse complement strand
ATGTACATGCCGTACCCTTGCGCCGCATCGCTCAGGTAGACGTGCGTGACCGCGCCGATGATGCGCCCATCCTGAATGATCGGGCTGCCGCTCATGCCCTGCACGATGCCGCCCGTCTTGGCCAGCAGGCGTTCATCCGTCACCCGCAGGATCATGCCCTTCTGGCTGGGCTCGTCCTGCGCAAAGCAGCGAACGATCTCCACGCCGTATTCCTTGGGGCCTTCCCCATCCACCGTGGCGATGATCGTCGCCGCACCCGTGTGCACCACACTGCGCGTGCCCACGGGCAATCCCTCGGGATAGAGCAGCATTTCGGGCGTGACTTCCATCTTGCCATAGATGCCGTACGCGCTGTTGCGCTCCAGCGTGCCAATCTGGTCATTCTCCTTGAGGAAGCTGCCCTTGAGTTCACCCGCCTTGCCGCTCTGGCCGCGCGTGACGCCCACCACGCTCGCGCGCAAAATCGCCCCTTCGCGCGATGTGAGCAGCTTGCCCGTGTCCGCATCGACGATCGCGTGGCCCAGCGCCCCATAGCTCTGGTTTGCCGGGTCTATATACGAAAGCGTTCCCACGCCTGCCGTGCTGTCGCGCACCCACACGCCGATGCGGCGCTGGCCATCGTTGGCATCCACAGGCGTGCTGACCTCCACATCCATGGTCTTGCTGCCGCGCAAGACCTGCATGTGCACGGTGTCCGCGCCCACCTCGTTTACGCGCCGGGCCAGGTCACTCGCGCTGGCCACCTGCGCATTCTCCACAGAGAGAATCACATCGCCCACGCGAAGCGCGCTGCGCTCCTGCTGGCGCGTAGACCCGGCCACAACCAGCACGCCCTGTGTCTTGAGCGCCACGCCCACCGCCTGTCCGCCCGGAATCAGCACACGCTCCTGCACGACGCTGACCTTCGTCTCGTGCACGGGAATCAGCCCCAGCAGCGAAAACGTGACGCTCGCCTCGCCGCCTTCCACCCCGCTGACGGAAACCTGCGTGTCCCCCAGTCGTTCATCCTCCGACGCCATGACCGCCACCTGATCGCCATCGGCTGCGGCGCTCATGGGCAGCCCCGTATCCACCACGTGCGTTTGACCCGAAGAGAGAATCAGCGTATCCGGCATATCCACCAGCGCACGCACCCACGGCGAATAATTCACCGCGAGCACCAGCGCCGAAAGCACCAAGCCTGTCCTGTGCCGCAAATGCCTTTCCATGCTCAAGCCCCCGTCTTTTTTCGATTTCCTGGCTTAGCATGGGCGCGCTGAGCGCGCGTTATCCGCTCATTCCTCCGGCTTTTTCTGGCTGTCGAGCAATTGCTGCAATTCCTGCATGAAGGACTGCACATCCTTGAACTGCCGGTACACCGACGCAAAGCGGATGTACGCCACCTCGTCAAGCTGCTTGAGTCCTTCCATCACCAGCAGGCCGATCTGCTCGGTGGTCACTTCCTCGTCCATCTGCTGGCACACGCGCGTTTCCACCTGACGCACCAGCCGCTCGATCTCCTCCAGCGGCACGGGCCGCTTTTCGCACGCGCGAATGATGCCGTTTCGCACCTTCGCCGCGTCAAAAGGTTCCCGCCGCTTATCCTTCTTGATCACGAACACGGGCAGCATTTCGATCTTTTCGTACGTTGTAAAACGCCGCTTGCACTCCTCGCACTCCCTGCGGCGGCGGATTGCGCCATCCTCCGTCGGGCGGGAATCCACCACGCGGCTTTCCGTACAATTACAGTATATGCACTTCATGTCGTATTTCACCCTCTTTTTTCCGACTTTTTCAAAATGGTTCCGACAAGCCCATTATACCCGCTTCCCTCCAAAAGGTAAACCGCCATTTTGGCGCATTCCACCGCTGCCCACGCCGAAAGGCTTTTTGTTTCAGGTGGCTGTCAGCAGCACCCGCCCGGCGATATGAGAATGACGTCGTCTCCAATGCACGCGATGTGCTGCCAGGCGATTTCCACCTGGTTTTTCTCCCCATGGAAAAGACAGGTCAGCCCCGATCCCGTTCCAACGATCAGCGCGGTGATATGACCATCCCGCGGATCAAACACCAAATCCGCCGCCCGGCCGAGCAGCCGCCCGTCGCCAATGCAGATGATATCTTTCTTTTTAAGCTCTGTAAACGTCACACCAAGCCCCTCTTTCCCTCTGCGCGCACTGCAAAAAACACCGCTCATCTCTCGCGTCTATGCAGCAAGCGCAGAATTATGACCTGTTCCGGTGAGAATATTTTTGATGCTCCGCCTTCATAATGCCACTATCTGAACTTTGGGAGGCAAGCATATGGCTATCGGCAAGGTTGAAATCTGCGGCGTGGACACCTCCACGCTGCCCGTGATCACCAATGAACGGATGCGTCAGCTCTTTCCCCTCGTTCACAGTGGCGATCTCGCGGCGCGGGAGGAATTCATCCGCGGCAATCTGCGTCTGGTTTTGAGCGTGCTTCAGCGCTTTCATCACCGGGGCGAAAATGTGGACGATCTGTTCCAGGTCGGCTGCATCGGCCTGATCAAAGCGCTCGACAACTTCGATGTAACACAAAATGTGCGTTTTTCCACCTATGCAGTGCCGATGATTATCGGTGAGATCCGCCGCTATCTGCGCGACAACAACGCCATACGCGTGAGCCGCTCACTGCGCGACATCGCATACAAGGCCCTGCAAGCCAGAGACCGCCTGCAAACCGAACTGGGCCGCGAACCCACCGTTGCTCAAATCGCCAAAGCCATGGAGCTGGATGAGGAAGAGGTCACCCTGGCCTTGGAAGCCATTCAGGACCCCGTCAGCCTGTGTGAACCCATTGGCGGCGACAATGCCGACGCGCTGACCATCGGCGATCAGGTGCGCGACGAGAGCGTCAGTGCGGAAGGATGGCTGCAAAACATCGCCATCCGCGAGGCGATGAACCGGCTGACCGACCGCGAAAAGAAGATTTTGAACCTGCGCTTCTTTGAAGGACGTACCCAGATGGAAGTCGCCGGTGAAATCGGCATCAGCCAGGCGCAGGTTTCCCGCCTGGAAAAGGCTGCGCTCACGCACATGCGCAAGCTGATCTGACCCCGCCCGGCGATTCCGGCGTTGCAGCGCCCTATGTGCATCGACTGTATGCTCACGGCTATTGAGCAGCAGTCCGCTGCGCATGGACGTTTGCAATCGCCTGGGCGATAACCGGACAGGCGGCCAGCGCTTCATCCAGCGTGTTCTTATTGTTGCCCACCTCGATGAGCAGCGCCCCGGTGGACACATGCTGATTAAAGCGCCCCGTCTTGATCTTCACATCGCGCGAGAGCCCGGGCACCAGCTCATTGAGCTCGCCGGTGATCGCTTCGGCCAGCTCCAGGTTCTGTGGCCAGTCGGGGCGCTCATCAAACCCGGAACCCGTTGCGCCCGTTCCTTTGCCCACCAGCAGCATGACATAAGCCAGGCTGGCTCCATCCTGCTGCGCGGCATTGCTGCCATTGTACAGACCGCTGTAAGCGTCCCGGTGCACATCAAACAGATAGTCATACTGCTCTCCGGCTGCCAGGCGCGCTTCGAGCATCTCAAGCGACCGGGTATAGGCGTCTGACAGATTGGGCGGCTCAAACGCCGTGGTATCGTGCACCACGTAGAAGCCCAAATCCGTGAGCGCGTCAGCCAGCGCCTCGCCCACCCGCACCATGTTGTGCGCCTCATCCTTGGTGCGCCAGGTCTCCGTAGGGGTGTAGACGTCGGTATCCGTCATCTCATAGGCTTCCCATGTGTGCGTATGATAGATCAGCACCCTGGGCTGCTCTGCCTGCTGCTGCGCCACCGTCTCCACGTCTGCCGCCTCCGACAGCACGGTCAAGGTCAGAGGCGGCCTTCTCATTTCCCATTCATGCAACGCAGCCGTGCCCACCCACGCCAATACGGCCAGCATTCCCAAAGCCGCCACTGCACCGCCAGCACGCCCCATTCGCATGACACCCCTCCTGCCGCCCGATTTCCTTACAGTGTATGACCAGGCCGCTGCGGGTATGCGGCAAAGCGCGCCTCCTCTAAAAGCCCTGGGGCATTCCGGCATCGGTACACCAGAGCTTTGCTACCGGGAACAATGAACGGCGGTGACTTTGCAACCGATTCAAAAAAACAGAGCGGTATCCGCAGATACCGCCCCAGCGTGTCGAAAAAGTCCGCCTACGGCGTCCTTTTCCGAGATTTACGCCGTTTCCCTCTCGCCCCCATGGGGCTCCCGGGCGGGAAACGGCGCAAGGAAACCTTGCACAG
>DVJV01000223.1 GCA_018716525.1 Candidatus Ventricola gallistercoris | reverse complement strand
CTTGTAGCCCATCTTGGCCAGATCCCCCGCCGCCGTCAGGCCGGACGGGCCCGCGCCGATGATGGCCACCTGATGGCCGTTTGGCACAGGCTTTTCCACCTGTTCCTGCACATGCTCGCGGTGCCAGTCCGCCACAAAGCGCTCCAGACGGCCGATGCCCACCGGCTCTCCCTTGATGCCGCGCACGCACTTGCTCTCGCACTGCGTCTCCTGCGGACACACGCGACCGCACACGGCAGGCAGCGCCGAAGAGGCCGACAGCACCCGGTACGCGCCCTCCATATCCTCGTTGGCCACGCGCTCGATGAATGCCGGAATATCGATCTGCACCGGGCAGGCGCTCTGGCAGGGTTTCTTGGGGCAGTTCAGGCAGCGGCGCGCCTCATTGACGGCCATTTCATAGGTGTACCCAAGCGCCACCTCGTCAAAATTCCGGCTGCGTACAGCCGGGTCCTGCGCAGGCATGGGGCACTTTCTGGGGTCCATATTACGGGTCATGTTACCTGACCTCCTTATTCAACAGGATGCAATGCGCTTCCCGGGCACGCTGCTCAAATTCCCGGTACATCGTGCCGCGCTTCATCGCCTCGTCAAAGTCCACGAGGTGGCCGTCAAAGTCCGGGCCATCCACGCAGGCAAACTTGGTTTCCCCGCCTACGGTCAGGCGGCACCCGCCGCACATGCCTGTGCCATCGATCATGATCGGGTTCATGGATACGACAGTCTTGATGCCGTACTTCTTCGTCACCGCGCACACGAATTTCATCATCACCAGCGGCCCGATGGCAATGACCTCGTCGTACTGGTTGCCTTCCTGGATGAGCCGCTCCAGCGCCGCGGTCACAAGCCCCTTTTCACCATAGCTTCCGTCATCGGTCATCATCACGAGCTTTTGAGACGCTGCGCGGAATTCCTCCTCGAGGATCACCAGATCGCGGTTTCTGAAGCCCACGACGGCGTGCACCTCGCACCCCTGCTCGTGCAGCTTGCATGTGACGGGCAGCGCAATGGCGCAGCCCACGCCGCCGCCCACGACGCACACCTTTTTCAATCCCTCAGTGTGTGTGGCCACGCCCAGCGGGCCCACAAAGTCGTGCAGGCACTGCCCCTCTTCAAGGGTATCCAGCTCCATGGTCGAGCCGCCGACGATCTGATAGATGATCGTGACCGTTCCGGCTTCGCGGTCATAACCAGCAATGGTCAGCGGAATCCGCTCGCTATCCTCAAACGCGCGGAAGATGATAAACTGTCCCGGCTCCGCCTTTCTGGCGACAAACGGCGCGCGAATCACCATTCTGGTGACGGTCGGGTTCAGACGCTCTTTTTTGACAATCTGAAACATGTCAAGTCCTCCTGCTTCCAGCATTCCTGACGGTCCATCAGGCATAATCAGGCATATAAAAATTTGTATTTCGACATTCTGCCTCTTTGTCCCTGCATGTCTTAAAAATTTAAGCGATTTTCAAGTTTTCGTGCAGGGCCCGCGCCTGAATATCTCCGCTCTACGCATGACAAAGGACGGCTCCCTTCCCCATCGGAAAGGACAGCCGTCCTTTAATTTACCATACGGCATACCGCCGCGCATTTTTCGTCAGTCGCCCTCGATCATCCGGTATCCGACCCCCACCTCGGTGAAGATGTACTGCGGCTCTCCCGGGTTTTTCTCGATCTTGCGGCGGATATTCGCCATGTTGACCCGCAGGATCTGGTTATCATATGTCTTGTTCGGCCCCCAGATTTCCCGGATCAGGTAATCATAGGTGAGCACGCGGCCCGCATACCGCCCCAGCAGGGCCACCAGCTTAAACTCATTCTGCGTGAGATTGGCATCCTGCCCATCGACATAGACGCGGTACTTGTCATAGTCAATCACCAGACCGCGCGCGGTAAAGCGGTTTTCCTTGGCGATAGTCGAATTGCCATTCGTCATCCGCGTATGGCGGATGGCCGTGCGCAGACGCGCAAGCAACTCCGACGTTCCAAACGGCTTGGTGATGTAGTCATCCGCCCCAGCATCCAGCACGCGCACCTTTTCACGCTCCTCCGTGCGGGCGGACACGACCACCACCGGCATCAGCGACCAGCGGCGCAGCTCGGTAAGCACCTCCATGCCGTCCATATCCGGCAAGCCCAGATCCAGAATCACCACATCCGGGCAGTGGGATGCCGCAATGCTGATCCCGTCCTTTCCCGTGTGAACGATGACCGTCTCAAACCCGTTTGCCTCCAGCACACGCCGCATGAACGTGCAAATGGCCCGATCATCCTCGATGATGAGCACTTTTCCCTTAACAGCCATGATTCTCTTCCTCCATTGGCAGCGTAAAGGAGATACAGGCACCGCCCTCCGGACGATTCTGCGCCGACATATCCCCGCCGTGCGCCCTGACAATGCTCATGCATGCCGAAAGCCCGATACCCAGGTTCTTGCGGCCGTCGCCTGTCATCTCATTGGCATGGGAAAACAGGCCGTCAAACAGCCGGGGCAGCCGCGCTTCCTCGATGCCGTCTCCATCGTCCAGGACTCTGAACCGTGCAAACCCATCCTCTTCGGCAATGGACAGCTCAATCTGCGTCGCAGAGCCCGCATGGAGCACCACATTCTCCATCAGGTTGATGAGCACCTGCTCGATGAGCATGGAATCCATCGGCACCATCATCAGCTCCGGCGGCACATGCACGCGCACGGGCAGGCTGCTGCTGCGATTCTTTTTGAACTTGGCAACCGCCTCAGCCGCAATCTCCTCAACCGCTTCGGGCATCTTCCTGATCCGCACGGCACCGTCATTGATGCGCGTGATGGATAAGATGTTCTCCACCAGCCGGACGAGCCACTGCGCTTCCTCTCGCACATGGCCGATCAGATCGCGCTTGGCCTCATCGCTCAGGGCGTCATAGTTTTCCAATATTGCGGAGGATGACCCGATGATCGACGTGAGCGGGGTGCGCAGATCGTGCGACACAGACCGCAGCAGATTGGCCTTCATCTTTTCTTTTTCCACCTCGGCCTGGACGCGCCCCTGGCGCTTGATCTGGTCGGTGAGCATTCCCACGACAAGGGAAACCGTGAACATGGCCAGAAACATGAAGGGATAGCCCGCAATCGTGAAATTGAATTCAAAATAGGGGTAGGTGAACACATAATTGACCCCGATCACCGAGACCACCGTCGCGATCATGCTGAACAGATAGCCATCGGTCAGCCGGGCAATCAGCAGCACGGCAAGCACAAAGACGAGCGGCACCGCGCTATCGTTGTTGCCCAAGGCCGTAAACAACGCACAAAACAGCGCTGCTACCGCGAGTATCCCCAGTGTAATCAAGGTATTTTGAATGATCTGTCTTTTGCCCAGCCGGGCGGGCACCAACGCTTCCCGACAGCCTGACCACACGCTTTTGAGGATTTTCTTCAAAAAAGCACACGCTCTCCTTTTCATTTTGCTTTTAATTATAACATGGTTTTGCATCAATGTCACGTTAAGATTTGCCGAATGCGCCCAATGCAATTTGAATCCAGCAACACGTGCAGTGGATTTACAGCCCTTGCAAGGCAAGGCTTCCGCATCCGCCGCACATGTCGCCGGATGCGGATTACATTTGGAGGGCTTCGGCCCTCCAAACCTCCCGGAAGGGTTTTTTGACAGTCTGCCGCCTCTTCCCACTGGGAAAAGGCGAATTGTATCCTATCCACTGTGCAAAGCGGTTTGCCCATTCGCTCAGCGGTCCCTGTTCATTTGCGGCAGCTCGATGCGCCGGTTTAGCCACGGGATGCCATGCAGCCATACGCCCAGCAGCGCGGCCATCATGCCCCAGCGAAACAGCCCCTGCCCCAGCTCCATCTGACACACCCAGCGGCTTACGTAGCGCGCAACGCCCGCATTCGCATTGTTCAGCGACCAGAAACGCGCGCTCAGCGAGGAAAGCTCCACGATCACCTCCGGCACCCACTCCGTGAACACATACAGCGGTTCAATGGAGAACCGGGCCAGCAGAAACGCCGCGCCGCCCAGAAGCACGTAGCCCAGCAGGCACAGCAGCGTGCTCAGCGCCATGGAGGCGAGCATATCGCGCGCATAGCGGGTCTTGAGCTGATCGGCATAGAAGCAGATGCGCCCCCATGCCTGCGCGTTGAGCCTGGCCAGCAGGCCGAGCAGCACCAGGCAGCCCACGATCAGCACCATCCAGCGCAGCGGCATGACCGCACCCAGCGCCAGCTTATCCATGCTGTAAAAACTGCCGCCCTTTTGCCATCCGGCGAGTGTGTCCTCCATCAGGATGGAGGACGCAACCGACTGCGTGCTGTGGGCCGTCACCTCGACCGTCTGCATTTGCATCGCCTGCCGGCTCACCGATGTGATAGGCACATAGGCGACGTGCTCATCCACCTCGCCGATCCTGCGCCCGCTTCGAATGACACCCGCCACTTCAAACGTCAGCCCGTCGAGTTTTACCTTGCCGCCAATCGGATCATCGCCCGAAAAGAGCTTGAGCGCCGTGCTCTCATCCAGCACAATCGCATTGGCTGCGGAGCGCACGTCCGTCACGCTGATCGTCCTGCCGTTTGTCAGCGTCTCGTGGATCACATCAAAATACCCTTCCCCAACAGCATAGAGCGTGACCGCCACGCTCTGTCCGCCATCCACCGAGACATTGGCTCCCTGCTTGCGCGCGCCGATGGCATAGCCGGTCAGGGAGTCGGTTATGGTATCCATCTGCTTGCGGCCCGCCTCATAGAGCGCCTCCAGCTCGCCGCCCTCCTGGGTGGCGCCCGGCGCCGGCAGCACATACTGCATCATGCCGCCCGTGCCAGTGAACAAAAACACCCCCAGCGCCATGAGCACAAGGCCCAGCGTGCCCACAAGCAACCCGCAGTGCTTTCTCCTGTTTCTTCCGGTCGCTTCCGGTCCCGGCGGTTTTCTCCGGCTTGCCGCGTTTGCAGGGGCTTCCCTGCGCATGCGGCGTGCCCGGCCCGGCCCTTCCGCCGGCCTGACATCACTGTGCATACAGCATGACCTCCGACCCCTCGGATATCGCGCGGTCTTCCATGTACGCCACGCGCTGGCGGCTCAGGTCGTTTTCAATGGAAGCCACACTGCCCACCTCCGCAAGGACCTTGACATCCTGCTTGGCGATCTTGAGCACGCGGTTGCCCAGCGCATTGCTCTCCTCGTTGACGATGTACACGTAGCGGCTATCCCCGCTGCCGCGCACGGCGCTGGTGGGCAGAAGCGTGGTCGACGAAGCCGCACGGTAATTGGCCACCATGCTCACCGGCTCCGAAAGCAGGGTCGCGCCGCCGCCCAGGTTTGAAATATCCCTGGTGGACAGCGCCACATCCACATAGTTCTTGCCGTCCGCATCGATGCCGCTGCCCGTAACCTTCTTATTGAGCGTCTTGCCGTTGCTGCGCTCGACGGTTACCTGCGTGCCCTCGTCGATGGAGCGGCTCAGCTCGCTGGTATCGGCCCGCAGCACGCCGTCGGAATCCTCCGCACTCATGACGATCGCCGCCGCCTTGCCGTCGTAGCTGCCGCCGTTCTCCACGTTGATCTCCACGATGTATCCCTCGTGCGGCGCAACGACCTCTTTCACCTTCTGGGAGAGCACCGCCAGCTCGGTCAGCTTTTCCTGCGCCTGTCGGATCTTCTCCGTCTTCTCGCGGCTGCTCGTCACATAGGTGACGACCTCCTCGCTGATGCCCAGACGGTTGATGCTCGTGAAGCTGCTCTGCGCTTCCTCTGCCTTTTTCTGCGCATCTTCCACCGCCTGTGCCAGCGAAAGCAGCTCCTCATCCTCCACGTCTTCGGGCAGGGCGCCGTCTTCCAGCGTCACGCCCGCAAGCGTCGCCGCCACGGCCAGCTTCGTCTGTGCTTCGATCTGCGCGGTGCGCGCCTCGGTCAGCGCATCGTAGGCCTCCACCCACATCTCCTCGGTGCGTCGCAGCCGCAGTTCGCCGTTTTTGCGCTCGAGCTCCAGCAGCTCCTGCTGGGCTGTTTCGATTTCGTCGCGCAGCGTCTTCATCGCGCTCTCACAGCCGGATACCTCCGCCTCAAAGAGCACATCGCCCGCTTCCACATGGCGGCCCTTCGCCACGCGCACGCGCTTGATGGTCACGCTCTGGTCGTCGCTCAGCCCCTCAATGCGGATATCCTCCGTCTGGGGAAATGTGAGCTGTCCGCTCAGCTTGATCTCTTCTTCGAGCTTGCCCTGTTTGGCAGTCACCAGCTTCACCTTGGCGGTCGATATGGTCTTGATCGTGCCGGAAAAAAACATGCACAGCGCCACAACGACGGCCAGCGTCACAAGCCCTTTGATGGCCCATCTTTTCATCGTTTTGTCGTCCTTGTCTTCTCGTCCTTGTCTGCAACGCCCTTCAAGCGGGCATCGCGCGTTACTTCAGCTCCGTGAGCTGCACGCCTTCCAGAATGTCATTTTGGAAGAACAGGTAGATCAGCAGCGCAGGCAGCGTGTACAGCGCCGCGCCCGCAAACTCCACGCCGGTGCTCTCCTGCGTGAGCTGGTTGAAGACCACCGAGAGCGGATACAGATCCGTGCGCGTGGTCAGGTAGGTCAGCGGCTGCTCGACCAGATTCCAGCAGTCGGCAAACGACAGCGCTGCCGCCGCGCCCAAAATGGGCTGGCACACGGGCAGCACCACATGGATAAAGCACCGAAGCGGCCCTGCGCCGTCGATCTGCGCGGCCTCAATCATATCGGCCGGCAGGCCAACCATGTACTGCCGCAGCAAAAAGATGTAAAACGGTGCGATCGTCATCGGCAGAATGACCGCCCACACGGTGTTGAGCAGCCCCAGCGTGCGCAGCGTGAGCACGTTGGGCACCATCGTCACCTGAAAGGGCAGCAACATCAGCATGATGACCACAAAGAACAGCGCGTCGCGCCCCGGAAACCGGAAACGCGAAAGCGCGTAGGCCATCATCGGGATGAGGAGCGCCTGGCCCAGCAGGATTGCCGCCGCATACATCGCCGAATTGACGAAGTAGCGCAGAATGCTCATGTCCTCGATGAGGATGCGGTAATACTGGCTGAGCGAGAACATATCCGGCGCGAGCTTGATCTGCATGAAGACGGATGCGTCGTAATTGCCGCGCGTCTTCATGAAAGCCTTGATTTCGGCAGGCGAAAAGAAGGAGTAGAGCACGGTCATGACCACCGGCAGCAAGATGATGCACGCCAGCACGAAAAGAAGCAGCCGGGTGAGCACATGGCGCTTTTTCAAGTGAGTCGTTCTCATGTGCGCCTCCTCAGTTCAACCCGCGCGCTGCACGGCGCTGGATGAAGAACAGCAGCCCGAATATGCCAAAGACGATCAGGCCGAACGTGTACGCGGCGGCGGTGACGTTTTGGTAATTGAGCTTTTCAAACATGTTGTTCATGTAGTTTTGAAGCGTGTAGACGGAATAATCGGGATACGCGCCTGCGATGAAATACACTTCCTTGAAGATCTTGAAGGCATTGATCCACGCCAGCACGAACACCAGGAACGCCGAAGGCGTGATCAGCGGAAGCGTAATGCGGAAGGCACGGGTGATGAAACCCGCGCCCTCCAGCTTCGCATACTCATACAGCGGTTCGGGAATGGACTGGAGCGCCGCCAGGAATATGATCAGGCAAAACCCCAGGTTTTTCCACAGGAACATGAGCACAACCGGGAAGCGCAGCGCCCCGCTGGAAAGCCAGAGCACCCGCTGCATGCCCATGGCCTCCATGAGCCTGTTGACCGGGCCGCCGTAGTCAAAGACGACCAGCCAGATCAGCAGAATCGCCGAGGACGGCGCCAGGTAGGGCAGCAGCACGCTGGAGCGGAAGAAGCCGCCATACGGCTTGATCGCCGCCAGCGCCGACGCCAGCAGGAAGGAAAGCACCCACAGAAGCGGCGCACAGATGAGCGACAGCTCCATGGTGTTTTTGAGTCCGAGCTGGAACATGCTGTTCTGCCACAGGTTGATGTAGTTTTGAAACCCGACAAACTCATTTTTGTAGCTGCCGTCGGTCAGGCTGTGCCCGATGCCGCTGACAAAGGGCACGATGTAAAAGATCAGCAGCATCAAAAGCCCGGGCAGCAGGAAGAAGAGAACCGATTTCTTCTTTTCAAACATCGGTGATCAGATACCCTCCAGGCGCTGCATCTGCAGGGTCTTTTCCAGCTCAGAGGCGAGCTGCTGGGCGCTCATCGTGCCGCCGATGTACTGGTCCACCTGCTCATAGGCGCCGCTGCTCCACACGGACGATTTCTGGATCATAAACTGGCTGTCATGCGCGCGGTAGCCCGCAATGCCCTCTTCGGAGACATCGTAGCGGTAGTCGCGCTCATACTCCTCGCGCCACTGCTGCATCTCCTCGAGCTGCTGGGTGAGCATCTCGCGCTGCTCCTCGTCCTCGGTCTCCTCCAGAGACTTTTCAATGTCGGCAATGCTCTTGTCAATGTCGGCCAGGGACTCCTGGTAATAAGAATTCTCCACCGGCTCGTTGATCGTCGGGTCCATGCACATGCGGTCGACAGGCTGCACGGAATCCAGCGCGCACTCGAGGTACTCGATGGCCGCATCCCGGTGCTCGGAATAGGGGTTGACAAACGCCATCGTCACCGACATGCCCACCAGCCGATCCTCGCCCTCGGCAACGGCCAGCGGCCAGGGCTCCTGCTGTTCCTCATAGTTATAGCGATACATGCCCAGAGAGCTGGTGCTCATGAGGATGGTCTCCGGATCATACATCCAGCCTTCCTCATTCTCCTCGTACTCCTCCGGCAGACCAAAGCCGGCCCAGTCGATCTGCTCAAACACCTCGCAGCAGGCGATGAGCACCTCGCTGCCGCGCTTCAGATTCTCTTCGCTCTGATCAAGCCAGAGGAAGTAGTCCTGCAGCATCATGTTGAAAATCGTCGCCTTGACATCGCGCAGGATATAGCCCTGGCCCAGCAGCGTGGCTTCCGGCACATCCTCCATCTTGCCGGAGGCGAGATCCGAAAGCAGCTCGAACATCTCCGGCCAGGTGGTGGGCAGATCCGCCTCGTCATAGCCAAACTTTTCCGTCAGCAGCTTTTTGTTGAGCGTCATCACGCTGGCGTAGCTTCCAAGCGGCACGGCATAGAGCTGGCCGTCGCGCGTGACATAATTCTTGATGATGTCATACATGGGGTCCACATACGCGGTGAGCTTTTCGCTTCCGCCCAGCTCCGCCATGAAGCCGCGCTCAATCAGCGACTGATACACCTTGTCGGTGCTGGAAATGGTGTAGATATCCGTCTCCGCGGAGCGGTTCATCATGTCCTGAACAAGGTTCGTGGTATCCGAACCGCTGGAAATGGAGACCATGTACTCCGGGTGCGCATCCGTGAAGCTGTAATACGCCTGGCGGATCGGCTCCGAATAGGATGCGTTGCTCACCCGCAGGCGCTGCTCGGGCAGCTTGTCAAGCGTCACGTCGCGCCCGACGACGCCTTCGTAGCTGCTGACGATGTACAGATCGCCCATGAGCACGGGGGTAGCGTCCGAATAGATCTCCAGCGGCATATCGCCGAACTCCTCCGGCTCGCCCAGGCCTTCTTCGGACACATCCATGCGCCACACGCTGCCGGATTGCACGTAATAGATCTTGCCGCGCGCCTCATCATAGCAGATGCCGGTGGGGCCGGACCAGCTGTCGTTGGGCATGACGCCCAGCTCGGTGAGCTCCTGGCTCTCGATGTCATAAGCCATCAGGCTGACGGTGATCGGGTCCGTGTTGTAATCGTAGGCCACCAGCAGCAGCTTGCCCTCGGTAAAGGGCGCCATGCTGCGGACCTCCTTGTCCGTATCCAGGTAGAGCACATCCATCGTCGCCGCATCCAGGTCGATGGCGACCATCTCCTGAT
>DVJV01000222.1 GCA_018716525.1 Candidatus Ventricola gallistercoris | reverse complement strand
GGCGGATGCGGAAGCCTTGCCTTGCAAGGTTTCCTTGCGCTGTTTCCCGCCCGGGAGTCCCGCAGGGACGAGAGGGAAACAGCGTTCAACTCTCGGAAAAGGACGCCGTAGGCGGACTTTTTCGACACGCTGCGCAGGCTTGCTGGGCAAGCCTGCTTTGAGTCTGCGTGCTTTTGACGGAACAGGGGAAAACGTTGGGCTGCCGCCCCAACCCCGTCTTTGCTTCGCGCGGCGTAAAGCAATTCTAAAACGAGAAGCGTGTGAAATCAGCGTAAGCGGACGCTTGATCACTGCCACGCCTGGTCAATCGTCACGCCTGCAAAGTAGTGCATGACGATGTCCTCCGCCGTATACCCCTGCTTGGCCATGGCATAGGCGCCCCACTGGCTCATGCCCACGCCGTGCCCGTATCCCTTGCCGCTCATGAGCACCTGTCCATCCTCCACGCGAAGGCTCTCCAGCAGGCAGGAGCGCATTTTGGTGGAGCCGATGGCGATGCGGAATGCCGGCGCGGAGACCTCTTTACCCGAGATCAGCAGCGTCTTCGCCCGGCCGGACTCGCCGCGCTGGCCCAGGGAAATGCTCTCTACCGACTCGATCGTTGCGCCGGCCTGCGCGGCGGCGGTGATCACCTCATCCATTGAGAATGCGGCTTCCCACTGCGCGGCTTCCGGCGGCGCCTCGTCGTTTTCCATGCCCTTGACGCATTGGGTATAGCCCGGCTCGTCCTTCTCGTAGTCGAGCCCCTCTTTGGCGCGCGCGGTCAGGCCGCCCGAGTGCGCGTGAAACCACGCGTAAGGAAGCTCGCCGCCCGCGTTGAGCACCAGCCCGCGGGTTTCCCGTACCGCTTCCCGGATGCGGTCGTTGATGCCGTTTGCATCGTATGCCTGTGCTTCCCGGATGTCGGTGGAGATATCCGCGCCCTCGTACATGGACTCCTTCTGCGAAACGAATTGCAGCACAAATGTACGCGCCAGTATGGCCTGCGCCTTGAGCGCCTCCAGTGGCCAGTCTCCTGCCATCTCCCCAGCCAGCACGGCGGGCAGGTAATCCTCCACCGAAAGCTCTTCAAGCTGCTCGGTTTTCACGTCGTACACGCTGAGCACCGGCACACCGCTTGCATCGCGCGAAAGCCTTTCGGGCACCAGATCTGCCGCGGCTTTTCCCGGCGAAGTGCCGGCCTGGGCCTGCGTGGCCGGCGTATTCTGCGGCAGCGGCAGGGCGGGGTTGTCCTGCTCGCCACTGCTGGATGCGCAGCCATACAGCGGCAGACAGCAGGCGAGCACAAGCGCCATCCATCCTCTTTTCATACGATCCCTCCGGGGAATAGTATGCGGGACGATGGCGCTTTTATGCGTCAGTAGGCGAGCACTTCGTGGCCATCGGGCGTGACCAGCACCTGGATTTCCCACTGTGCGGAGGGCTGGCCGTCTTCTGTGTAGACCGTCCAGTCGTTGTCCGAGTCGATGAAGATGCGGTGCGTGCCCATGTTGACCATCGGCTCGATGGTGAAGACCATGCCCGGCACAAGCAGCATGTCCGTTCCGCGGCGGGTCACATAGCTCACCCACGGTTCTTCGTGGAAAGCCAGCCCTACGCCGTGACCGCCGATCTCGCGCACCACCGAGTAGCCGTGCTTTTTGGCGTGATCGTTGACCGCCTGGCCCATGTCCCCCAGAAAGCCCCATGGCTTGATCTGCTCAAGCCCCTTCATCACGCATTCGCGCGTGACTTCCACAAGCTTTTTCTTTTCGGGGCTCGTCTCTCCGATGATGAACATGCGCGAAGCGTCCGAATAGTATCCGCCAAAGATCGTCGAGCAATCCACATTGATGATGTCCCCCTCGCAGAGCACATCCTCCTCGCTGGGGATGCCGTGGCACACCTGATCATTGATCGATGTGCAGACGGACTTGGGAAGCCCTCATAGTGCAGCGGCGCAGGAATTGCGCCCAGGGCCGTCGTCTTTTCATACACCCAGCGGTCGATATCCTGCGTAGTGATTCCGGCGCGGATGCGGCTGGCCACCTCGTCGAGCACTGCGGTGTTGATGCGCGCGCTTTGGCGGATGCCCTCGATCTGCGCTTCGTTTTTGAGCATGTCCCGGGTGGGCACGAGCGCCCCCCGGCGGCGGTAGGATTCGATTTTTTCGTCAATGTCACAGTGACAGTCCTTATATGCCTTTCCGCTGCCACACCAGCAGAGGGCATCGCGATCCGGTTTCTCCATAAAAAACACCCCTTTCGCGGGTGCTGTGCCCGCTTCAGGGGTATTGTATCACGTTGTGGCTCAGCGCGCAAACCCCAGCGCGCGGAGCGGCTTTTGCAGCCGCAGCGTGAGCAGGGCAGCCAGCAGAATCTTGACGACATCGCCCGGCAGAAAAGGCAGTACGCAATAGGAAAGGCTGGAAACCAGGTTCATGCCGGAAACATACATGAACCACAGCGTACCAAACGCGTAGCAGACGACGACGCCCACGGCCATGGACAGGCAAAGCCCGCCAAAGCGCATGCCCAACCGACGGGAGAGCAGCCCCACCAGAAACGCGCAGAGCACGTAGCCCAGAATATAGCCGCCCGTGCTGCCAAAGAGCGCCGCAGGCCCGCTTTGGAACCCGGCAAAGACGGGCGCACCGGCCGCCCCGAGCAACACGTAGACGATGATGGAGAGCGCGCCATATTGCGCTCCGAGCAATGCGCCCGTCAGGTGCACGGCGAAGAGCGCCAGATTGATGGGCACTAGCGGCAGCGGAATCAGAATCTGTGAGCAGATGGCGGTGAGCGCAGCCATCAGGGCGGCGAGCACGAGTTTTTGGGTGACATTCTTGCGGGAGGTCATGGGCGCACTTCCTTTTCTTTTTGTAAACTTATTTGACTTGCATGGTTTACGATGAAGATAGTGTATCACAGAAAGACAAGATTGTCAACTTTATAATATATGCAGGTTTACAAAATTGACTTGTGCGGGTTCGGGCTGGTCAAGGGGTGTGAAAGATGGTATAATGCGAAGCAGACAGCGGTGTGACGCATACCGGAATGAGGGAAAGCGGTGACGGATAACGTGGGCGCGGAGTCGGTCAGAGAAGCCGTTTTGCGCTATGCGCGCGAGGAATTGGGCACGCAGGCGGAGTATCTCTTTGCTTCAAGCCCGGATTGTGCTGTGTTGCGGTGCCGGGATAACCGGAAATGGTATGGGATCATCATGCGCATCAGCCGGGGCAAGCTTTTGCAAGGCGGCACGGGGGATACAGATATCCTCAATGTGAAATGCGATCCGCTGCTTCGCGCTTCACTGCTGCAAAAAGCGGGCTTTTTCCCGGCGTACCACATGAACAAAACGCACTGGATCACGATGCTGCTTGACGGCAGCGTGCCCATGGAGGATCTGACAGGATGCCTGGCCATGAGCTATGACCGGGTCAGCAGCCGGGGCGCTGGGCGCACGAAGGGTTGTTATGATGCAGGAGGAGACGAGCGATGAAGAGGGGAATTTGGGCAGTGCTGATGATCGCGCTGCTGTTTGCGCTGAGCGGGTGCACGTCGGTGGAGAATGCGCTGGGGAAGCTGGGGGATGACCTGGAGCAATCCAAGCTCGATACTCCGGAAAACAACGGTGGTGACATCGACTGGAGCTTTGTGCCCGTCGTGCGCGAGATGGCGTGTGAGACGTTCTTGTCCGGTTTCCCGGAGGCCGAGATCGTGGAGACGAGCGTGGCGAGCAAGAATGGCTCGGGTGACCGGGTGATTGTGACGATCAGCTATGATCTGAATGGCAAGACGGGCGACTACGGGTTTGACTACACGCGCAACGAGCAGGGCGAGTATGAGCTGACGCGCTATGGCGACGGGGTCAATTCGGACGACCTGCATTGACAGAAACCGGCTTTTATGCGGGTTATTGATCCAATATAGGAAGAGCGGCTGCACACCCCGGAAGGGGAGCGCAGCCGCTCGCTGTTTGTATGGAAAGAATCAGTTGTTGGGGTCGGCGCCGATGATTGCCTTGATGCGGCGCACGCCGGCAGAGGAGGATTCCTCTTTCTGGATCTTGAAGCTCACCAGCTCGCCCGTGTGGGTCGCGTGCGGGCCGCCGCAGATCTCCTTGGAGTACGGTCCCATCGTGTACATGCGCACGCGCTCGCCGTACTTGCTCTCAAACAGACCGATAGCGCCCTCAGCCTTGGCCTCTTCAACGGTGGTCTCCTTCATGGTGATGGGCACATCCGCCTGAATCCACTCGTTGACCAGCGTCTCAACCTGCGCGATCTCTTCCTTGGTCATCTTGCGGCCGAACTTGAAGTCGAAACGCAGGCGCTCGGCGGTGATGTTGGAACCCTTCTGCGCGACGTCGTCGCCCAGCACGCGGCGAAGCGCGGCGTGCAGCAGGTGCGTGGCGGTGTGCAGGCGCGTCGTCTGCACGCTGTGGTCGGCCAGGCCGCCCTTGAAGCGCTGCTCCGCACCGGCCTGCGACAGCTTCTGGTGCGCGGCGAAGTGATCGGCAAAGCCCTTTTCATCCACCGTGAAGCCGCGCTCTGCCGCCAGCTCGCGGGTCATCTCGATGGGGAAGCCGTACGTGTCGTACAGGTGGAAGGCGCTCAGGCCGTCGATGACCTTGTTTTCGCCCAGGCGCGCGGTCAGCTTGTCAAACTCGCGCTCGCCCTGGCGCAGCGTGCGGGCGAAGCGGTTCTCTTCCAGGCGGAACTGCTCGAGCACGAACGCTTCGTTCTGCCGCAGCTCGGGATAGACCTCCGCGTACTGCGCGATGATCACCTTGGCGATCTCGCAGGTGAAGCCTTCGGGCATGCCCAGTTCCATGCCATAGCGCACAGCGCGGCGGATCAGGCGGCGCAGCACATAGCCCTGGTCGACGTTGCTCGGGCTCACGCCGCGCGGGTCGCCCATGATGAACGTAGCCGTGCGCAGGTGATCGGCGACAATGCGGAAGGCCTTCATCACCGCGTCGCTCTCGTCATACTGCTTGCCGGAGAGCTCTGCGATCTTGGCGATGATGCCGGTGAATGCATCGGTCTCGTACACGGTCTTCACGCCGTTGAGCGTGCAGATGGTGCGCTCCAGGCCCATGCCGGTATCCACGTTCTTCTTGGCCAGCGGCACATACTGCCCGTCGGCGGTCTTGTTGTACTGCATGAACACGTCGTTCCAGATCTCCAGGAAGCGGCCGCATCCACAGGCGGGGGAGCAGTTCGGGCCGCACGGCGGCTGATCCTTGATGATGAACATCTCGGTGTCCGGGCCGCAGGGACCGGTCTGGCCGGCAGGGCCCCACCAGTTGTGCTCGCGCGGCAGGAAGTAGATGTTTTCGGGCTTGACGCCGTTTTCCATCCAGTATCCGGCGGCCTCGTCGTCGCGCGGGATATCGCCTTCGCCTGCGAACACCGTGAAGGCGAGCTTGTCCTTGTCAAGGCCCAGGTATTCCGGGCTGGTGAGGAATTCCCAGCTCCAGGCGATCATCTCTTTCTTGAAGTAATCGCCCAGGGACCAGTTGCCCAGCATCTCAAAGAACGTCAGGTGGGAAGCATCGCCGACCTCGTCGATGTCGCCGGTGCGGATGCACTTTTGCACGTCGGTCAGGCGGGTGCCGGCAGGGTGCTTGCTGCCCAGCAGATAGGGAACCAGCGGATGCATGCCCGCCGTGGTGAACAGCACCGTCGGGTCGTTCTCCGGGATGACAGAGGCGCTGGGGATCACAGCGTGGCCCTTGCTCTTGAAGAAATTGAGCCACATGCTGCGCAGCTCGCCGGAAGTCTGAGGTTTCATGCGCATTCTCCTTTTTCTTTGACAATCAAAAAGCGCCTGCCGTCCGGGGACGAACAGACGCATTCGCGGTACCACTCCGGTTGACGCCCGGCAAAAAGCCAGACGCCCTCTCACGGCCCGTAACGGGAGCCAGCCGCCCGGCTCTTCGCCGGAAGCTCTGCGGACGGCTGCCCAAAACCACGCGCACCGGGCTTGCACCCTCCCCGGTTCGCTCTGGCGCTGACGGATCTGGACTCTTTCCGCATCATCGCATTTGCATATCGAGGACATTATAGTGAATTTTGTCGTGCTTGTCAAGGAAGAAAAGCGTGCTGGAGCAAAAAGCCGTCGCCCGGCAGGGGAATGCTGGAAGCCGGGCATCTGCCATTGCGGAAAGGAAAAAGCGGCGCACCAAAGGAGGAGCGCTGGCGCTGCCCGATGTTGCAACGCAGGGAGAAAAGGCGAGAGAAGGGGAAAGGCAGGCGGGCACCGGGCTTGACTGCCCGCAGCGGGAAAACCTGTGCAGGTAAGCGATAAAAAGAAGCGGAAAATTGTCGGTTTTTGCATAGAAACGAATTGTGCTTTGCCGGGTTCTGCGCTATAATCAGAGGGGGAAACAGGGGCGTAAACCATAGGGTTGACATCGGGACAAACCTTTTGCCCCGGCGGTATGACAGCATAGCACATCAGTGATGGAGGAGAAGAAATATGAATGAGGAACTGAGCAGGCGCACATTCCTGAAGGCGGCAGCAGTCGGCACGGTGACCCTGGCGGCGATGAGCCAGATGGGCGGCCTGGCTGCCGTGGCGGAAGCGGGCGGCACAGAGGGAGAGAACGCGGCAAAGACCGCTGCCGCAGCGTTTGACGGCAAGGCGAAGTTTGCCGGCGCGCACAACATTCGCAAGGTCAGCGAGGATCTCGTTTACCTGGGCGTGAGCGACAGAAGGCTGGAGCTGTTTGAAAACGTGTACCCGATCCCGCGCGGCGTGTCGTACAATTCCTACCTGCTGCTGGATGAGCAGACGGTGCTCTTTGACACGGTGGATCGCTCGGTGAACGGCCAGTTCTTTGAAAACCTGGCGTTTGCGCTCAATGGCCGCAAGCTCAACTACTTTGTCGTGCACCACATGGAGCCGGATCATTGCTCGGCCATTTCCGAGGTGCTGCAGCGCTACCCGGAGGCAAAGATTCTCTGCTCCGAGCCGGCGGCCAAGATGATCAACCAGTTTTTTAACTTTGATGTGACCACGCGCGGCTACACGGTTACGGAGGGCATGGAGCTGGCCACGGGCAAGCATAAGCTCATGTTCCTGATGGCGCCGATGGTCCACTGGCCGGAAGTGATGATGACCTACGACGCGACGGATGGCATCCTGTTCTCTGCGGATGCGTTTGGCACGTTTGGCGCCCTCAATGGCAATCTGTTTGCCGACGAGGTCAATTTTGAAACCGAATGGCTGCCGGATGCGCGCCGCTATTACACCAACATCGTGGGCAAATATGGCCCGCAGGTGCAGGCGGTGCTGGCCAAGGCGGCAACGGTTGAAATCAAGACGATCTGCCCGCTGCACGGCCCCATCTGGCGCGATAACCTCGCCTTTATTCTGGATAAGTACGACAAGTGGAGCTCCTATACGCCGGAAGATCCCGGCGCGGTGATGGTGGTATACGGTTCAGTCTATGGCGGCACCGAAAACGCGGCCAACATCATCGCCGGAAAGCTCTCTGAGGGCGGCGTGCGCAACGTTGCCGTCTACGATGTGTCCAAGACGCACGTCAGTGAGCTGATCGCGGAGGCATTCCGGTGCAGCCACATTGTCTTTGCCTCCATCACCTACAACATGGGCATCTTTACCCCGATGAAGAACCTGCTGATGGATCTTCAGGCGCACAATGTGCAAAACCGCAGTTATGCGCTGGTGGAAAACGGGAGCTGGTCGCCTGCTTCCGGCAAGCTGATGAAGGAAATCCTCTCGCAGATGGCGGATATGCGCCAGATTGGCGATACGGTGACCGTCGTCTCTACCACCAACAGCGAGAGCTATGATCAGCTGTGCATCCTTGCCAATGCGCTGATTGAGTCGCTTTCCGGCACGCCTGTTCCGCTGGAGGAGACGCCGGTTGCAGTGGAACAGTGGCGATGCAAGGTTTGCGGCTATGTGTACGAGGGCGATGCGCTTCCTGAAGGGTATACCTGCCCGATCTGCGGCGTCGGCGCAGACATGTTTGAAAAGATCAGCTAACGCCACAGGTTTGGCTAGACAATGTGACTTTCATCAGCGCCGGAGTGGTTTTGACACTACTCCGGCGTTGTGCGTTGCAGGCCCGATGGGAACTGTTTAAAAGGTCTAGAAATGCGCCGGTTTTGCTGCTTCAATCTGGGCCGGCAGAGCGGCTTGCCTGCGGAATGCATCAAACAAATGCGATGTACTGCCGCCGGTGTCATTTTGCCGGGCATAAAAAAACGCACCCGACGCTTTGTCGTGTGCGCTTTCATCTGGCTCCCCAGGTAGGGCTCGAACCTACAACCCTTCGGTTAACAGCCGAATGCTCTGCCATTGAGCTACTGAGGAATAGATGGTGGATTGAAGTGGACTCGAACCACCGACCTCCCGCTTATCAGGCGGGTGCTCTAACCGACTGAGCTATCAATCCGAACGAAAGACATTATACTGTGTTGGCAGAAGATTGTCAAGGACTTTGATGGATTTATTTTGCAAAAACGCGCATTTAGGAGCAGATCAAAGCGGAAGATGCCAAAAAAGCGCAGCGGGCGGCCTTCTGGCAGCCCGCTGCGTTAGGGACTGAAAGGAAAACAGAGAAGCGCTTACAGATTGCGCGAGAAGTGGGAAAGACGGCGGATGGCCAGCAAATCGCTGACGGATTCCACGATCAGCAGGATGCCGATGACCATCATCAGCATGTTGCCGTATACGCCGGGGAAGAGCACAATGCTCAGAGCCAGAAGCAGCGTAGCGCAGGAGGAGAGCATGGCCGCCCACCACTGCGCAAAGCCGAATGCGCGCAGGTTGAGCGCGCGGCGGATGCCGCAGATGCTGCCGACCATGATCAAGACGCCCAGCACGGTAAACAGGAAGCTCATCAGAAACGCCGGGTTAATCAGCGAAAAGATACCCAAAGCGGTCGCGGCAATGCCAATGAGCAGCTCCAGTGTGTAAGCGGGGCCACGCTCCATCAGGAAGGAGATGATATTGAACACGCCATAGACGACCAGCACGATTCCCACGGTGGTGCACAGCACCACTTGGCTGAGGTTGGGCAACAGCAGCAGAACCAGGCCGATGACCAGGCATGCAATTGCAGAAAAGGTGAAGCTCATCTTGATTTCACGCGCGGCGCGAAGAAGAGGACTGTCCGGAATCTTCATAAGAGAACCTCCTTTGTTGTGTTGCAAACGGTATGCCCCCATGCAGCCTATGCAATGAGGCGGAAAGGGATACATACCAATTTTCCATATTATAGAAAAGGAGAAGGAATCCTGTCAAGGGGACGGCGAAAAACACCGCAAAGCAGACTTGCTATACAGAAGATATATAGATGTAAGGGGATGATTGACAGTCTATCATAAAGGCCGTATAATAATCATAATCAATAATATGGCGCGCTATGCCATGCGCCGATGGAGGGAGAATCATGCAGGTGAAAGGTGCCATGGTCGCCCGCCTCACCAGAAAAAAAGCGGCGAACATGCACATTATCATTGTGGGTTGCGGCAAGGTGGGCCATACATTGACGGAGCAGCTGGTCAGAGAAGGCCATGATGTCACCGTCGTGGATACCAATGAGCGCGTGATCGCTGACATGGCGGATACTTACGACATCTTGGGGCTTTGCGGAAACGGCGCCAGTCACAGGGTGCTCATGGAAGCCGGATTGCAGACGGCAGATCTGGTCATTGCGGTGACCGGTTCGGATGAGCTCAATCTGCTGTGCTGCACCATCGCGAAAAAGGGCGGAAATGACCTTGCCGCCATCGCCCGCGTGCGCAATCCCGATTACAGCGAGGAGCTGGGGTATCTGCGCCGCCAGCTCGGCTTGTCCATGATCATCAATCCGGAGATGGAGGCGGCCCGGGAGATCGCACGGTTGCTTTCCCGCCCGCAGGCGCTGGCCGTCAACGCCTTTGCCAAGGGCCATGCCGAGCTGGTCCGATTCAAAGTGCCTGCCGACAGCATTCTCAATGGCCGGAGAATCCAGCAGCTGGAGAGCATTCTGCGCTTTGGATACCTGGTCTGCGCTGTGGAGCGGGACGGCAGTGTGTGCATTCCCGACGGCTCCTACACGCTTCGCAGCGGCGATGAGATCACCATCCTGGCCTCCGCACGGGATATGCACCGCGTGTTTGAGAGCATCGGCATGCGCAGCAATGCGGTGCACAGCTGCATGATCATCGGCGGCGGCAAATCTTCGTATTACCTGGCGCGTCAGCTTCTGGAGCAGAAGCTGGAGGTCAAGATCATCGAATCCAACAGCGTGCGATGCAATGAGCTCAGCGCGCTGCTGCCCGAGGCGCTGGTCATCTGCGGCGATGGCAGCGACGAACAGCTTCTGCGGGAGGCAGGCATCGAGACGATCGAGTCGTTTGTGCCGCTCACGGGTCTGGATGAGGAAAACATATTGCTTACCCTTTATGCCAAGCGCATGTCGGGGCTGAAGACCATCACCAAGATCAACCGCATTGCATTTAACGACGTGATCGAAGGGCTTGATCTGGGCAGTGTGGTCAACCCCAAGTACATCACATCCGAGGCGATCATCGCTTATGTGCGTGCGCGGCAAAACTCCATCGGCAGCAATGTCGAGTCGCTCTACCACATGTTTGATAACCGCGTGGAGGTCATCGAGTTTCACATCGAACGCGATGCGCCGGTGGTCGGTGTGCCGCTGATGGCGCTGAAGATGAAGGACAGCCTTCGCATTGCCTGCATCAACCGCGGCGGTAAGATCATATTCCCCCGCGGACAGGATACCATTGAGCCGGAAGATACCGTGATCGTCGTGACCACCCATGCGGGGTTGCGCGACATCAGCGATATACTGCGATGAGGGTTCACAGATGAATGTGAGGAGTATTTTCTATATTCTGGGCTGGATTCTCATCCTGGAAGCTGTGTTCATGCTGCTGCCGGTGGCAACGGCGGTTCTTTACGGGGAATCACAGGGGATGGCTTTTGTGATGACGATGGCCATCTGCGGCGCTGTGGGCGGGCTGCTCATCAGCCGCAAACCCAAAAATCCGAGGTTCTACGCGCGGGAAGGATTTGTCATCACGGCGCTGTGCTGGATTGTCATGAGCGCCATGGGGTGCATCCCCTTCATGCTCACCGGGGAAATTCCACGGTTTGTCGATGCGTTCTTTGAAACCGTGTCCGGCTTTACCACTACGGGCGCAAGCATCCTGACCGATGTGGAGACCATCAGCCGTTGTTCGCTGATGTGGCGCAGTTTTACCCACTGGATTGGCGGCATGGGCGTGCTGGTGTTCCTGCTGGCCGTGTTGCCCATGGTCGGCGGCACAAATATGCAGCTGATGAAGGCTGAAAGCCCGGGGCCGACCGTGGGCAAGCTGGTGCCCAAGGTGCGCTATACGGCGCAGATTCTCTACCGGCTGTATGTGCTGCTCACGGTTTTGCAGATTGTGCTGCTGATGGTGGGCGGCATGGATCTGTTTGAAGCGCTGTGCATATCGTTTGGCACGGCGGGTACAGGCGGATTTGGCGTGCGCAATTCCTCCATCGCCGAGTATTCGCCGTACTTGCAATGGGTCATTACGGTGTTCATGATCGCCTTTGGCGTAAACTTTAACGTCTATTACCTGATCCTGCTGCGCAAGTTCAAAAAAGCGCTGCGCTGTGAGGAGATGCGGTGGTACCTGGCGATCATCCTGGTGGCTGCGCTGATGATCTGCATCAACATCTACGACACGGCGCTGAGTGTGGAGCAGAATGTGCGCATTGCCCTCTTTCAGGTGGCGTCGGTCATCACGACGACGGGTTTTTCTACCGTCAATTTCGATCTGTGGCCGGAACTCTCGCGCGCCATTTTGGTACTGCTGATGTTTATCGGCACCTGTGCGGGCAGCACGGGCGGCGGCCTGAAGGTATCGCGCATCGTTATGGCGGGAAAATCGGTTCATGCCTGCCTGGGGTCCTTCCTGCATCCGCGTTCCATCCGCCGCATCCGCTTTGAGGGCAAGGATGTGGACGATGGCACATTGCGCGTCATCTTTGCCTATTTTTGCGGCATGGCGGGGATCTTTGTGACCTCCGTACTCATTGTTTCGCTGGAAAACTTTGATCTGATCAGCACGTTTACCGCTGTGGCTACCACCATCAACAACGTGGGACCCGCGCTGGGCGTGGCCGGCCCGGCGTCCAGTTTTTCAGGGTTCAGCGATCTGTCCAAGTGGGTGATGGCCTTTGATATGCTGGCAGGCCGCCTGGAAGTCTTCCCGATGCTGATGCTCTTCTACCCGCCGCTGTGGAAGGAGACCATCGCCGACGCGCGCAGGCGCAAGCGTTTGGGGGGCGTGGGCAGGCCGTACCCGGCGCGGAAAGGAGAATGATCATGAGCAAGCTGAAATGGGGAATTCTGTCTACCGGAACGATCGCCAAAAACTTTGCACAGACCGCGAGGGACATGGGCGATATTTCGCTGCACGCTGTGGCCTCCCGGAATGTGGAGGCGGCGGATGCCTTTGGCGATGCTTATGGCATTGCGGTGCGCCATGCCAGCTATGAGGCGCTGGCGCATGACAAGGATGTCGATATTGTCTACGTGGCTACGCCGCACAGCCGCCACTATGAGGACATGAAGCTGCTCATCGGGGCAGGGAAGCATGTGATGTGCGAAAAGAGCTTTACCACCGATGCCCGCCAGGCAGCGGAGATCTTCGCGCTGGCACAGGAAAAGGGCGTCTTTGTGATGGAAGCGTTCTGGACGAAATTCATTCCGCTTTATCGGCAGATCGAGCGGATCATCGCGGAGGGCATAATCGGCGAGATTCGCATGGTGACGGCGCTGTATGGCTACACCACCGGGCGTCAGGCGCGCAAGTTTGATGCTACGCTGGCGGGCGGTACGCTGCTGGATATCGGCGTATATACCATCGGCTTTGCGTGCATGATGCTGGGCTATCAGATGGATGCCATTGGCAGCATGCTGCTGCTCAACGGAGAGGGCACCGACGCGACAGATGCCATCACGCTGCGCAAGGGCAATGCGGTGGCACAACTGACGTGCGCAATCGGAGCCAATACGCCGGTGCACGGGGCGGTGTATGGCACGAAGGGCCATATCGATATTCCGGATTTTAAGAATCCGCAGTGCGCGACACTCTATGTCGATGGCCAGGCACCCGTTTCGCTGGAGCACCCCTTCGAGGTCAATGGGTTTGAATATGAGATTCGCGAGGCGGAGCGGTGCGTGCAGGAAGGACGCCTGCAAAGCGATGTGATGACAGGCGAGCAGACGGTGGCGGTGATGCGCATCATGGATGAGATCCGCCGGCAAAACGGGATGCATTTCCCCTTTGAGCGCTGAGCGCGGAAGCAAAAACGGCAGTCATGCCGGAGACACGTCCGCAAAAGAAAAATGGTTTAACGGCCCGCCGCATTTCCTTATGGGAAGACGGCGGGCTGTCCGTATGCCGGAAAAGCCTGTGGGATGCAGACTTTTTTGGCGCATAAAGGGGATGGAGCGGCCACTCCATCCCCTTTTGATTTCATTTAAGAGATGCTATTTCAAAGCAGGGTATACTCGCCATCGGCATCGGTGCGGATATTCGTGCGGTAGAATGCGGTCAGCGCGCGGATCATGTAATCGACATCGGCTGTGCCGGCCGTCTCATAGCTCGAGTGCATGGCGAGCTGTGCCAGGCCGATATCCACCGTGTTCATCGACACGTGCGCATTGGCGATGTTGCCCAGCGTGGAGCCGCCCAGAATATCCGAACGGTTGGAGAAGTGCTGCACCGGCACCCCGGCCTGGGCGCAGATCTGTGCAAACAACGCACAGGATACGGCATCCGTGGTGTACTTCTGGTTGGCATTGTGCTTGATGACCACGCCGCCGTTCATATACGTGCGGTTGAGCGCATCGTACTTTTCGGGGTGGTTGGGGTGCACAGCGTGGGCGTTGTCCGCCGAGACCATGAAGCTGGCGGCGATGGCCGCACGGCTCTGGCTTTCATTCATGCCCGAGCAGGCGCAGATGCGGGCGAGCACATCGCCCATGAGCGTGGAGTCCGCACCCTGCTTGGAGCCGCTGCCCACTTCTTCGTTGTCCATCATCGCCAGCACATTGACGTGCCCGTCTGCCGGCGCAGCCAAAAAGGCTTCCAGCGACGTGTAGGAGCACTCCAGATCGTCGATGCGAGGTGAAGAGAAAAATGCATTTTGAACGCCCCAGATACTGCCGGCCATCCGGTTGTAGAGGAACAGGTCGCAGCTGATCACATCTGCTTCCTGCACACCGCAGGCGAGGGCAATCTCCGACGCGAGCGCTCCGGTGGAATCCGCACCGCCGTAGAGCGGCAGCAGATCGACCTGGGGATTATAGCTGTAGCCATTGTTCACGTCGCGGTTGAAGTGGATGGGCATGTTGGGAATGAGCAGAGCATCGCGTCCAAAGTCCACCAGGCGGGTGACAAGCCGGCCTTCCGAACGGACGAGGGCGCGCCCGGCTACGGATAGCGGACGATCCAGCCACGTGGACATGATCATGCCGCCATAGCGTTCCACATCCAGACGCACATAGCCGGTGACGGAGGCATCCTCCGCGTGCGGTTTGAGCTTGAACATGGGGGAATCGCCGTGGCTGGCCACGATCTGGAAGTGTGAAAAGCCGCCTTCCGGCATGGTAAAAGCGACCACGGCCGAACGGTTGCGCGTCACGTAACAGCGGCTGCCGGGGGTTACGGACCAGGGCTCATGCTCCTGAAGGCGCACGAAACCCGCCGCATCCAGCGCGTCGCACAGGGCCTGCGCGGCGTGGAATGCGCTGGGGGAACGGGAAACGAAGTCAAGAAAACGCTGTACGGATGAAGTGCTCATGGAATTCTCCTGTCTGCAATGGATTGGCCGGGTGTCAGGCGGGCCGCGTACCCGGCAGTTTGCTTCATTATACACGCTTTGCAGAGCGCTTTCAAGCATCGTGGGCCGGCAGGTCATGCCGCCCCCGTTTCTGTGCAAAAAACCTCCGTGCGGGTATGGCCTTTGCAGGTCGGATACGGTATAATGAATCTGTTGGATGAATAGCAACATAGGCCGTACAAGCGGCTTTATGGGGGGAGGGAAGGACATGAACATATCCCCGAAGGAGTTTGCCGATGCGCTCGCACTGAGCGTGATTTGTGCTACGGGAAGGGAAAATGAGCGGTGTATCGGTGTGCCGGATCTGTGCCGGCCCGGATTGCAGTTTTCCGGGTATTTCGATGTATTTGCTTTTGAACGCCCGCAGCTTATCGGTAAGACGGAGATGGCGTACCTCAACAGCCTCGATCCCGATGTGCTTGTCAGCCGGCTTGACCGGTATTTTTCTTATGATATTCCCTGCATCATCATTGCGCGCGGCATGGAGTGCCCGCCTCAGCTGCTGGCGCATGCCCGTCACAATGGCGTGCCGATCTATGGCACCAAGGAGGAGACGAGCGCATTTGCCGCAATGGCGATGGTGTATCTGAGCGAGGCCTTTGCGCCCCGGCAGACCTGCCACGGCGTGCTGATGGATATTTATGGCGTAGGCGTGATGATCACCGGGGAAAGCGGCGTGGGCAAGAGCGAGTGTGCACTGGAGCTTGTGCGGCATGGCCACCAGCTCGTGGCGGATGATGTGGTGGATATCTACCGTGTGGGCAATGTGCTTTGGGGTGAAGCGCCCGAGATGGTGCGCGACTTCATGGAGCTGCGCGGCGTGGGCATTGTGGATATCAAGGAGATCTTCGGCATCGGCGCCATTGTGCGGCGGATGCGGGTGGATCTGGTCATCCACATGGAGTTTTGGATTGCCGGGAAGGAGTATGACCGTCTGGGCACCATGGATAAGACCATGGAGGTGCTGGGGGTCAGCCTGCCCATGATGGAGCTTCCCGTCAGGCCGGGCAGGAGCCTGGCGACCATTGTGGAGATTTCTGCCCGCAACTGGCGCCTGCGCGCGGAAGGATACAACGCGGCCGATGAGCTTGACCGCAGGCTGGCGCTGCACTACCAACGGATCAGTGGGAAAAAAACATAACGGCGCGTCCTTACGGGAAGCGCACAGTCAGGAGGAGAGGAATATGTTGTACATCGGCGTGGATCTGGGTGGCACCGGCATCAAGGCGGGCGTGGTCAGCGAGACTGGGGAGATTCTCTCCAAGGCTTCCGTGCCGACAGGAAGGGAGCGCCCATACCAGGCGATTGTTGCGGATATCGCTTTGCTCTGCGAGCGCGCCGTGCAGGAAGCGGGCGTGACAATGGCGCAGATCAAAGCCATCGGTGTGGGCGTGCCGGGCATTTGCGATCCCCGCACGGGCGTCATCCCGCTGTGCACCAACCTCGGCTGGCATGATGTGCCGTTTGTTGAAGAATTGCACAAGCACACTGCACTGCCTGTCTATGTGGATAACGATGCCACGGTCGCAGGGTTTGCAGAATCCATCGCGGGCGTCAGCGCAGGATCGGCATCCAGCGTGTTTTTGACGCTGGGCACCGGCGTGGGCGGAGGCATCGTCATCGGGGGAAGGCCGTATTCCGGTGTGCACGGCGTCGGTTCGGAAATCGGCCACATGATCATCCGGATGGACGGGGAGCCCTGCACATGCGGCAATTACGGGTGCTTTGAGCGGTATGCATCGGCTACTGCCATCATCAGAGAGGCTGTGCGCGCCGTGCAGGATTGCCCGCAGAGCATGATTCTCAAGCGCTGCGGCGGCGATCCGGCGCGCATCAATGCGAAAATCGTCATCGACTGTGCCAAGGCTGGTGATGAAACCGCCTGCCGCGTTTTCGCGGCTTATGTCAAGGCATTGGCGCACGGCATCATCAATATCATCAATGTGCTCGATCCTGAGGTGATCGCACTGGGCGGCGGCGTATCCATGGCGGGGGAATTTTTGCTCGATGCCGTACGCGAGGCGGTCAAGCCGTTGATCTTCTTTAAATCCATGCCCTATGCACGCATTGAGCTGGCCAGACTTGGCGCAGACGCAGGGATTATCGGCGCTGCGCTTTTGGGCAGGCAGTGATGGGATTGCAGGACACCGCTTTGCGGTTTTCTTCCCAGAGCACACCCGGCTTTGGTTCCATCAGGTAGGGCCAGACGGGGAAAAGCGGTTTTGAGTCCATTTTAAATGATGGCGTTTAAAGCATGCTTCCGGGCAGCTTGCCATCCGGCGCGGAAACGGCTGAGGCGTACAGGGGGAGTTCCCCTGTACGCTCAGCATGTCGAAAAAGTCCGCCTGCGGCGTCCTTTTCCGAGTATTTGCACCGTTTCCCTCTCGGCTCTATGAGCCTCCCGGGCGGGAAACAGTGTAAGGAAACCTTGCTGCGCAAGGCTTCCGAATCCGCCGCACA
>DVJV01000221.1 GCA_018716525.1 Candidatus Ventricola gallistercoris | reverse complement strand
ATTCCGTTAAGAATCCTTTTCGCCGGACGTAAAGTGTCCCAGCGCGTAGATAACGCCAATGATCACCAGCATGATGGCAAAGATGCCGAGCATTCCTTCGCCCATGAACGTGAGAGAATTGAGAAAAGCCTGTACGTTGATCGTCATGAATATTCCCTCCTTATCAGCCAGAGATCAGACCAGCGGCCCGACAAGGGCCAGAATCAGACCGCCTGCAATGACCGATGCCACCTGACCGGCGACATTGGCACCGGCAGCCTGCATGAGAATGAAGTTGTAGGGATCTTCCTCTTTGGCCATCTTGGCGATGACGCGCGAGGACATCGGGAAGGCGGAGATGCCGGCCGCGCCGATCATCGGGTTGATCTTCTTCTTGGCAAAGATGTTGATGATCTTGCCGAAGATCACGCCGCCAAACGTATCGAACATGAAGGCGACCAGGCCCAGCGCGAGGATCATGAGCGTCTGAGGCACGAGGAAGCTCTCGGCTTGCATGCGCACCGCAACCGTCAGGCCCAGCAGCAGACTGATGAGGTTAGCCAGGATGTTCTGCGCGGCTTCGGACAGCGAGCGGAGCACGCCGCACTCGCGCAGCAGGTTACCAAACATCAGGAAGCCGACCAGCGCCACAGACTGCGGCGAGACCAGACCGGCGATGATCGTCACCACGATCGGGAAGAGGATGCGCGTGGTGCGGCTGATCTGCCCGGGCGTGTAAGCCATGCGGATCATGCGCTCCTTCTTGGTGGTGATCAGGCGGATGCAGAAGGGCTGCACGATCGGCACGAGCGCCATGTAGGAGTAGGCAGCCACGATGATGGCCGCGGTATAGTTGCTCTGCAGCGTGTTGGCCACGAAGATGGACGTCGGGCCGTCCGCCGCGCCGATGATGGCGATGGAAGCCGCGTCGCGCAGCTCAAAGCCAAACAGGCTGGCCATCGACAGCGTGAAGAAGATGCCAAACTGCGCCGCAGCGCCAAAGAGCAGCAGCTTGGGATCGGCCAGCAGCGGGCCGAAGTCGATCATCGCGCCGATGCCGATGAACAGCAGCAGCGGGAACAGTTCGTTGGCAATGCCCGCCTGAAACAGCGTCTCGAGCACTTCGACAGCGCCGGAGTTGGGCAGGTTGCACAGGATGCATCCAAAGCCCATCGGCAGCAGAAGCGTCGGCTCCATCTCCTTGCGGATGGCGAGATAGATCATCACTGCGCCGATCGCCCACATCGTCACCATCTGCCATGTCAGACTGCCGAAGTTGCCCAGAATTTGCATCATGGTCTTTTTCCTCCGTTCTTTTCAATCAACATGAGAATCGCGTTCGACGTATTATTATAGGCGGTTTTCCCATTTCATTCAAGATCTAGATTTTAATTCATGAAACCTGTAAGAATAGACCATCTTTGATATATGGCACATTCCAGGCGCAGAGTTGGTGGCGACAAAAAGCAGGTATTTCTACAAAAAAGCGAAGTGCGCCCCGGATGCGGAAAGCCCTCCGGTCATCCGCATTCGGGGCGCATACCGTGTGTTTTTGTCAGTTCAGCTTCAGGTCGCCCGGCTTCACCCATCCGGCTTTTTTGACCAGTGCATGGATCAGCGGGCACAGCATGGCGGGCAACACAAAGGAGATGAGTATCAGCCCCAGCCAGTCCATGCCCGTGATGGCGGCCTTGGTTCCGGCGGCGATGTCGCTCACCCAGCCGGTATACACGCCGATCTGTCCCACCAGGCCGCAGGTGCCCATGCCCGCAGACACCGGCGCGCCGTTCATCTCCAACTGAAACAGGCAGGTGGCCATCGGCCCGGTGATGGCCGATGTTACGATGGGAGCAATCCAGATGCGCGGGTTTTTGACGATGTTGCCCATTTGCAGCATCGATGTGCCAATGCCTTGGGAAACGAGACCGCTCCAGCCGTTTTCAGGGAAGGACATCACCGCGAAGCCGACCATCTGTGCGCAGCAGCCTGCAACGGCGGCTCCTCCCGCCAGGCCGGTCAGCCCCAGTGCGGCGCAGATGGCCGCCGAGGAGATGGGCAGCGTGAGCGCCACGCCCACGATGACCGATACGAGAATGCCCATGAAGAAGGGCTCGAGCACCGTGGCAGCCATGATCAGATCGCCTACGGCCATGGCTGCCTTGCCCAGCGCCGGCGCCCACCAGGCAGACAGCGCAATACCCACGCCAATGGTGACAAGCGGCGTGACGAGCAGATCGATTTTCGTCTCCTTGGAAACGGCTTTGCCGATCTCCGAGGCCAGAATGGCGATGAAGAGCACCGCCAGCGGTCCGCCTGCGCCGCCGAGCGCGTTGGCAGAAAAACCAACTGTGACCAGAGAGAAGAGCACCAGCGGCGGGCAGTGGAGCGCATAGCCGATGGCTACGGCCATGGCCGGGCCGCTCATGGCAGATGCGAGGCCGCCGACGGTGTAAGAAGTGGCGTTGATCGTTGCCACTGTCTGCGTCAGGAAGGGAATGTGCAGCTGCGTGCCCAGCGTGTCGATGATGGTGCCGATGAGCAGCGAGCAAAACAAGCCCTGTGCCATGGCGCCGAGAGCGTCGATACCATAGCGCTTGGCGGACAGGACGATATCCTTTCTTTGCAGGAAAGCTCTGAACCGTTGCATGATGATGAACCTTCTCTCTTCTGTAATGAACAAACAGACAATGCTACAAACTGCGGCCCCGGCCGGAAGGGCATTCCGGACAGGGCCGCAGCGCAGGGCAACCGAAGGAAAATCAGTAGTTGACGTTCCAGGTGGACACATAGGCGACGCCGCCATCGATGAGGATCATGCAGACGTTTTCGCCGTATGTGAGCATCGTCGCGCGTGTGCCGTTGGAATAGGTGGCCTTCAACGACGTGAGCGAAGCGTCGTTGTACACGTTGATGGCGCTTCCGCCACCGGCGGCGCTGGGGGCCAGACTGATGGTGGTGCCCGCCGCCGGCGGCTCAGGCGTCGGCTGCTGAGGTTTAGGCGTGATGTATTCAATCAGCGGCGGTGTGGGGGTGATGTAGGTGATCAGCGGGGGTGTAGCCGTCACGGTGGGATAGGAGGGATAGGAGGGGTAGGAAGGGTAGGAAGGGTAGGACGGCGGCAGATAGTTGCCGTCAAAGCTGAGGTATTGCGTCATCATGTAGCCATGCCGCGTGCCCACGTAGACCTCACACCAGGTGGAGCCATAGGCGACCACCTTCACCTGCGTGCCGTTGCGGTACTGGCCGATGGAGCGGCTGCTCTGAGAGGGACGCTCGCGCAGGTTGAGCACCTGCGTGCTGCGCGGGTTGTTGACGTAGGCCACAGTATAGGAGGTGCCGCCGCCGGAACCGGTGTTGTCGCCCACGGTGCTGCCCGTGCCGGACAGGTAGCTGGTGGACATGAAGCCCGTCAGCCCGCCGCCCGAAATCTGGTACCAGCCGTTGCCCTTGAGCAGCACATTGACGCGTGTGCCGGAGGGCAGCGAACCGATGGAGTTATAGGAAGAGGAAGGGCCGGGCCGCACGTTGACCTTTCCGCCGTAGCGGGTGGTCACCGTCGCGGTGGACGTGCCCTTGTCGATGAACGAGTCGTGCATGTAGCCGGTATAGGTGCCGTTTGCGGTGGGGGCGGAGATATAGTTCCATTCATAGGAATCATTCAGAATGGTCACCGTCGTACCGGATGTCACGCGCGTGATGATCTGGTAGTCAAGCGACGGACCGCGCCGCAGATTGACATAGCCGCCATTGGCATACCGCACCACACCGGTGTTGCCCGTGGCTGCAAACGTCAGGTAATTGCCAGCCATGTAACCGGTTTTGCCATCCATCGTGCGCACGGGCCACCAGCCATTGATGGCCTGGCCTTCGATGCGGACCCAGGAACCCGTGCTGTATAGCCCCAGGCTTCTGCTGGACGTGCTGGCATACTCGCGCAAGTTGAGCCTGCCCCCGCGCACAACGGCAAAATCTGCCGCAAGCGCCATCACAGGCAGCAGGACGAGCAGCGCGAAGAGCGCCGGAAGCCGAAATAGTTTTTTCTTCACAATCTTCACCAACCTCTTAGCTTGTGTATATAAGACGAACGAGCGTGACGCTTTCATCCTTTGTTTTCCGGCTTTTGCATTTTTTTCAGATGCCGGAAATTCACACCGCGTTCAGTATATCACATCGCCGGGAATTGCGCCAGTAGACGCGCACTTTTTGGGAAAACCCTCCCGCGCCGCAAGCGGCGGCGCGCAGCCGGCGCAAAATACGGCCAAGCCGTGCGTGCGGGAGAGAGCGGCGCGGCTCCCCAAAGATGGCATGAAAAAAAGGGATGGCTGCCAGGCAGTCATCCCTTTAGAAATCAGGCGGCGTTGAATGTAGCCACCACGGCATCCACATTGTCGCGCAGCTGGGTGAACAGGTCGGTCAGCACGCTTCCGGTCTGCAAGCGTTGTTCACACTGCAAGACCGTGTCAAGGCAGGTGCTGAGCAGATCTCCATCCACTACGGAGGTTCCGGCGCCGTAGATGTTGGCTGCCAGTGTGTTGAGGCATTGCAGCGCGTACACGTGCCCGCGCACGGTGGATAGGAGCGTCATGGTATTGGTGCCGCTGGACTGGGTGAGGCGGTAGACGGCGCTTTGCGCCTCGGCGGCCTCGCTGGTGGCCCTGGCCAGAATGGATTCGCTGGTGACGTCGCTCACGCGCTTGGCCTGGAAATAGGAATAGGTGATGCCGGCGAGTGCGACAATCAGAATGAATATGACCACGCTCAGCAGGCGGATGGTCTGCTTGCTTTTGCGCTTGTTTGCGCCCGTTTGAAATGAATACATGGTAGCCTCCTGGGTCAAAGGAATCGGGGTTTCATATGCCCACATTATAGCACAAGATGCGGATGGAGTAAAGTGGAGGCAATGGGCGCAGGATCGGACGAATTGTGGCGCTTTTTTTCCAAAATGGGGCGAATTGGGCATAAAAGTGGAGAGATTTCCCCAAATGGGGTGGAGGGGCTTGATGTGGAGGGGCATTCTGGCGTATAATAAAACAGATCCATGCCTTTTTGAGGCATATATGAAAAACTGGGTGGCGCATCTGCCGCCTCGGGAGGGAATACCATGCCAATGAACATCGCCATCGACGGACCGGTGGGCGCAGGAAAGTCTTCCATTGCCGACGGGGTCGCAAGGCGGCTGAATATTTTGCATCTGGATACGGGCGCGATGTACCGTGCGCTGGCGCTGTATGTGCTTCGCAGCGGAACAGACCCCGACGACGAGGCGGCGGTCGTCGCCTGCTGCCAAAAGGCGGATGTGCGCGTGCGCTATGTCGACGGGGCGCAGCATACGCTGCTGGGGGAAGAGGATGTCTCCGGCCTGATTCGCACGGGCGAGGTTTCCGCGGCGGCGAGCGCCGTATCGCGCTGGCCGGGTGTGCGCAGCGAAATGGTGCGGATGCAGCGAGAGATCGCCAGGCAGGCGGATACGCTGCTGGATGGGCGCGATATCGGCACAGCCGTGCTGACCGACGCGCCGGTGAAGATCTATCTGACGGCCACCCCCGAGGAGCGTGCACGCAGGCGCTATCTTGAGCAGGTGAAAAAGGGCGACATGACGCCGTACGAGCAGGTGCTGCGGGAGCTGAACGCCCGTGACCAGCAGGATATGAACCGCGCCGTCACGCCGCTTCGGCAGGCAGAGGATGCTGTGCGCATTGATTCCACAAACATGACGCCGGATGAGGTGGTCGAGACCATCATCCGCATGGTGGAGGATGTATATGGAAGAAAGTCGTGAGAAAGCGGGCGGCGCTGCCGTGATGCAGGCGCCCGTGCCGCAGGCAGATACATCCGTGCAGCCCGGAAAAGATGCGGACAAAGGAAGCGCGGCCGCACAGCCGGAGAAGAAAGCGGGCGCACAGCAGGCGGGTGAAGACACTAAAAAGGATCAGGCTCCGCGTCTTAACATGCACAGGCGCACGGTGATTTACACGCTGGTGGTCATGCTCTATGCGCTGGTGGCCAAGGTGCTGTTCTTCGTGCGGATTGAAGGGCGCGAGCAGATCCCCAAGGATCGCAACTGCGTGCTGATGGGCAACCACCAGTGCCTGCTTGATCCCTTGATGCTGGCGCTGTGCGTGCCGGACAGGGAGATCCACTTCATGGGCAAGAAGGAGCTGTTTGAAAACCCCGTGCTCGGCTGGGTGTTTCGAAAAGTGCACGGCTTCCCCGTGGACCGGGGCAATATCGACATGGGGGCGATTCGCACGGCGATGGGCGTCCTCAAAAATGGCGACACGCTGGGCATCTTCCCGGAAGGAACGCGCTCGCGCAGTGGGCACATGTTACCGCTGTTGGGCGGCGCGTCAATGCTGGCGCTGCGCAGCGGTTGCGATGTGATTCCCATCTATATTGACGGCCGTTACCGCCTCTTCCATCGCATGGTCGTGCGTGTGGGGCGGCCCATCGAGACGGCAGATCTGCGCGCGGGCCGCATCAACAAGGAGGCGTGCGATGTGCTGACCCACCGCATGGAGGGTGCGTTTGCGCATCTGAGCGGCGGAAAGTCGCTCCCGCCGGCCTGATGTCCTTTGCAGAACAGTGATTTTGGCTGTATAACACCATTTTTTTCAGAAAGTTTGAAAAAACAGGTTTTTTTAGCAGGAATACGGCGCAGAACATAGAATGAATAGAGATGGGTTATACGGTTGCGTGTGCCCGGACGGATGTGTGCATATGAAAGTGTTGGTCGGAGAGCATGCCGGGTTCTGCTTTGGCGTGCGGCGTGCGGTGCTCAAAGCGTTTGAGTGCGCACAAAAACAGATGCCCTGTGTCACATTGGGGCCGCTGATCCACAATCCTCAGGAGGTGGAGCGTCTCGCGCAGGCGGGTATCCGCAGCGTGGAAGATCTTTCCCAGGTTCAGCCGGGACAGACGGTTATCATCCGTTCCCATGGCGTGACGCCGCAGATCTACGCGCACTGTGAGGAGATGGGCATTCCCGTCATCGACGCGACGTGTCCGCATGTGGCGCATATCCATGAGCTCGTGCGCTCATACAGTGCGCAGGGCGATGCGGTCATCATCGTGGGCGAGGCGGATCACCCGGAGGTGGTCGGCATCGCCGGCTGGGCGCATGGCGATGTGCTCATTCTGCCTACGCGTCGGGCCGCGCAGCAAGCCGCGCTGCCGCACAAGGCGCTTGTCGTCGCACAGACGACCATCCGCCGCGATCTGTTTGAGGACGTGCTCGCCGTGCTCAGGATGCGGATTCCCGAACTCACCGAGCGCATGACCATCTGCGGGGCGACCAGCCAGCGCCAGCAGGAGGCCGAGCGCCTCTCCACCCAGGCCGATGTCATGGTCGTGGTCGGCGGGCGAAACAGCTCCAACACGCAAAAGCTGCTGGAAACTTGCCGCATCCGCTGTGCGCGGTCCATTCTGGTGGAGACGCCGGAAGATGTGCCGGAAGGCATTGCCGGCGCGCAGGACTGCGTGGCGGTGACTGCCGGCGCGTCCACGCCGCAGTGGCTGCTTGAACAGGTGTGTGCGCGCATCGAAAACCAAACCCGCGAAGACAAAACATAAGCGTATCCCGGCGGTTCCCCGCCGCCGTGATTCAATAAAGTATGTATCATATCCGGGCAGGCCCGGTAGAGATACTTGAGGAGGTTGTACCTGCATGAACGACATGGAAAAGAATCTGGTTTCCGAAGGCAACGAGGACTTTGCCGCGATGCTCGAGGAGACGATGATCAAGTTCCGCCCCGGTCAGGTTGTCAAAGGCATTGTGGCTCAGGTGAGCGATGACGGTGTTGTGGTGAGCATCCCCGGCAAGGCTGACGGCTACATCAAGAAGAACGATCTGGTCACCACCGACTGCAAGGTCGACGACGAGATCGAGGCTGAAGTGGTCAAGCTCAACGATGGCGAGGGCTATGTGCTCCTTTCCGAGCGCAAGGTCATGGCCACCAAGAACTGGGAGAAGCTCGTCGCCGAATACGACACCGGCGCTTACGTGGAGGCCACCGGCCGCGAGGCCGTCAATGGCGGCCTGATCGCCGACGTCATGGGCGTTCGTGCGTTCATCCCCGCGTCTCACCTGTCCCGCCGCTTTGTGGAGAACATCGGCGAGTTTGTCGGCAAGACGATGACCGTCAAGATCATCGAGGTGGACAAGGCCAAGAAGCGCATTGTCGCCAGCCGCAAGGCCTATCTGCTCGACGAGAAGAAGAAGGTCTGGGAGAAGATCGAGAAGGATCAGGTTGTGCATGGCATCGTTCGCCGCCTGACCGACTTCGGCGCGTTTGTGGACATCGGCGGTGTGGACGGCCTGATCCATGTGACCGATCTGGCTTGGCACCGCGTGAAGCATCCCTCTGAGATCGTGACCCCCGGCCAGGAAGTCGATGTGAAGATCATCGGCCTGGACAAGGAGAAGGAGCGCATCCAGCTCAGCCTGAAGGCGCTGCAGCCCCAGCCGTGGGACGTCGCCGAGGAGAAGTACCCGGTGGATTCCATCGTCGAGGGCAAGGTTGTGCGCATCACGACGTTCGGCGCGTTTGTCGAGCTGGAGCCGGGCCTGGATGGCCTTGTGCACATCTCCCAGTGCGCGCTCAAGCGCATTGCGAAGGTCGAGGACGCCGTGCAGGTCGGCCAGACCGTGCGCGTCAAGGTGCTCAAGGTGGACCGTGAGGCCAAGCGCATCAGCCTGTCCATCCGCGAGGCGCTGACCGAGGAAGTCGACTACAATGCCGAAATCCAGGGTCTCGACTTTGACGATGTGGATGGTGTTGACGCCACCACCGACGCCGAGTAATTCAAATGCACACAGGAGCCGCGCAGACCGCCAGGTTTACGTGGCTCTTTTCCATACCCGTGGATTGTGCAGACGGGAGGGAAGCGGCCGTGCAGTATGCAGCCTATCGTTCGCCCCTGGGGGATATGACGCTCCAAAGCGATGGTAAGAGCCTGACAGGCCTGTGGTTTGATGGACAAAAGTATGCGCCCAGCTTGCCACCGTGCGCGGAAAAGCCGGCGGATCTGCCAGTGTTTGCGCAGACAGCGCGCTGGCTCGATCAGTATTTTTCGGGCGAGATGCCGCGCTTTTTGCCCGCGCTGGCCCCGCGGGGGACGCCTTTTCGCCGCCTGGTGTGGGCGTTGCTTTTGCAAATCCCGCCGGGCAGCGTGACCACATATGCAAAGCTTGCCGCGCAGGCTGCTAAGAACATGGGCCGCGCGCGCATGTCCGCACAGGCTGTCGGCGGTGCGGTGGGGCATAACCCGATCAGCATCCTCATTCCATGCCACCGGGTGCTGGGCAGCGACGGATCGCTGACGGGGTATGCCGGGGGTCTGGAGAGAAAAGCCGCGCTGCTGCGCCTCGAGCAGGCAATGCGTTCCTGAGGGTGGTTGGGGGAAAAACGACATTTGGATGACGCTTGCGTATGGTTGGATGGATTGCGATTGACTTTTGCGCATCTTCATCGTATCATGAAGCCATGATAAGGCGGGACGGTATCACGTCCCTGAAAGGATAAGCCTATGCATGAGAAGAAAAATCCGAACAGACCACTGATCGTCTATTATATCATCGCGTTGGTCGTGGTGATGCTGCTCAATGCGCTGCTTTTCCCCAGAATCGAACGCTACAGCGTCAAGCAGGTGGAGTACTCCGAGTTCCTCACCATGCTTGAAGAGGGAAAAATCAAGGAAGTCCAGATCGACGATACGCAGATTTCCTTCATGCCGACCGAGCAGGCGGACGACGGCAAGGTGACGTACTACACCACAAACCGCGTGACGGCGGATGACCAGATCGTCGAGCGGCTGATTGATGCGGGTGTCACGTTCGGCCAGGTTGTGCCGGAAGAGATGTCGCCGATCATCACGTTCCTGGTCAACTGGGTGCTGCCGCTGGTGATATTCTACGCGCTGGGATCGTTCATGTTCCGCAAGATGAGCCAGCGCATGGGCGGCAATACCATGAGCTTTGGCAAGTCCAACGCCAAGATCTATGTCGAGGCGCAGACCGGCAAGACGTTTGACGACGTCGCCGGCGAGGATGAGGCCAAGGACGCGCTCAAGGAGATCGTCGACTTCCTGCACGATCCGCAGAAGTACCGGGACATCGGCGCGCGTCTGCCCAAGGGCGCGCTGCTTGTGGGCCCTCCCGGCACGGGCAAAACGCTGCTGGCCAAGGCCGTGGCGGGCGAGGCGAAGGTGCCGTTTTTCTCCATCTCCGGCTCGGAGTTCGTGGAAATGTTTGTGGGCATGGGCGCGGCGCGCGTGCGCGACCTGTTCAAACAGGCGGGTGAGAAGGCGCCGTGTATCGTGTTCATCGACGAGATCGACGCCATCGGCAAGCGCCGCGACAATGCGGGCATGGGCGGCAACGACGAGCGTGAGCAGACGCTCAACCAGCTGCTCACCGAAATGGATGGTTTTGACGCGGGCAAGGGTGTCGTGATCCTGGCGGCGACCAACCGCCCGGAGATTCTGGACAAAGCGCTGCTTCGTCCGGGCCGGTTCGACCGGCGCATTCCCGTGGAACTGCCGGATCTGGCGGGCCGCGAGGCGATCCTGCGCGTGCACGCCAAGGATGTCAAGACGGAGCCCAATATCGACTTCACCCAGATTGCCCGCGCAACGAGCGGCTGCTCCGGCGCGGAGCTGGCCAACATGGTCAACGAGGCTGCCATTGCGGCGGTCAAGGATGGGCGCAAGGCCGTCGCCCAGCGCGATCTGGAAGAGGCCATCGAGACGGTTATCGCGGGTTACCAGCGCAAGAATGCGGTGGTCTCCCCGCGCGATAAGCTGACGGTTTCCTATCATGAGATCGGCCATGCGCTGGTGGCGGCCAAGCTGGAAAACGCGGCGCCGGTGCAGAAGATCACCATCATTCCGCGCACGTCCGGCGCGCTGGGCTACACCATGCAGGTGGATGAGGAAGAGCGGTTGCTGATGACGCGCGAGCAGATTCTCGACAAGATCACCACGTTCTGCGGCGGCCGTGCAGCCGAGGCGCTCGTATTCGGCCGCATCACGAGCGGCGCGAGCAACGACATCGAGCAGGCGACCAAGCTTGCCCGCGCGATGATCACCCGGCTGGGCATGAGCGATACGTTTGGCATGATGGCGCTGGAGACGCAGTCCGGGCAGTATCTCACTGGCGATGCACAGCTCGTCTGCTCGGATCAGACGGCGGCGCGCATTGACGTGGAGGTCAAGCAGATCATCGCAAGCTGCTACGAGCGCGCGATGCAGATTCTCACGGACAACAAGGAAAAACTGCACGAGCTGGCCAAGATCCTGCTGGAGCGGGAGACGATCACGGGCATCGAGTTCATGGCCGTTCTTGCGCCAAACCAGCTTCCCTCGACGTTTGAAGCCGGCGAAAACAAGGCGCAGGAGAGCGGCGCGCAGCAGGATAACCACCAGGCGGACGCTCAGCAGGCAGATGCCACGCAGGAAGGCACTCAGCTGGCGGATCATGGCAATGAGCAGGTGAATCCATGAGCCTGTGGTGGGGGCTGTATGCTGCGGTCAATGTGGTGGTCTTTGCGCTGTATGGCGTGGATAAGCGCCGGGCACGCAGGGACATGTGGCGCATTTCCGAGCGAACGCTGTTGATTGGCGCCTGGTGTATGGGCGGCGTAGGCGCATGGCTGGGCATGCGCGCGTTTCACCACAAGACGAGGCACGCGGCTTTTGCCATCGGGGTGCCCGTCGCGGCGGTGTTGCAATTGCTGATCATGGGAGCAGTGTCGCTGAAACTCGTGGGAATTCTGTAAGCACACGAATCAACAAGCCCGCAGGACAACGTCCTGCGGGCTTTGGCGTTTGTGAAAACAGGGCCGCCAGTCTCCAGATGGAGACTGGCGGCCCTGTTGTGTCAGATCATATGCGTGGCCATAGGCAGCCAAATGAGTGTCGCCGTGCAAACGATGAAGCCCATCATAAAGACGACCATATCACGGACCTCCTTGAACGTGAGCTTTTCACTTGCAGCCAGAGCCGCAGCTTCCTCGGAAAGTTTATAATTCAACATATTCATAATCCTCCTTATTCTGCCGCCGGGGGGCGGCTGTTCTGCCTGACTTACCTGGCAAAAGCGACCAGACACAGGGCCATGACCATCAGCGGAGCGAAGGAGACCATCAGCGTCATGCCAATGCCCTCGCGCACGCTGTAGCGGGCGCTGCTGGTCTTACCGGCAGCCAGAGCAACCTTGGAAATCCTGCAATCCTTTGTCATCACAGAAACCTCCCTGCTGAGTTCCGCCAAGGGCGGAATGATATATGAACAGAATCGGTTTTCGCCTGCTTTGCGGCGTTCCTGATCTGTTGGCGGTATGATAGCACAAGCGAAAACGGCTGTAAACCCCCTTTGAGGAAGTTTGGCAAAGCATGACAAATCCAATTAAAACGATAGTTATTTACAGGCTCCGGCCGTGTGTATATTGCATAAGAGAAGAAAAACGGATTTGGAATTTTTAACGGTTGA
>DVJV01000033.1 GCA_018716525.1 Candidatus Ventricola gallistercoris | reverse complement strand
AGCGGCAGCACCATGGGCACAAAGACCATGATGTTGACATTCGGGTCGGACAGGCAGCCCAGCACCATGAACAGCAGCATGATGCAGGCGATGATCAAAACGGGATTATCCCCCGAGATGCCGATGATCAGGTTGTAAATGTGCGTTTGCAGGTTTTCCTTGGTCATCACAAAGGAAAAGACCTTCGATGCCGGAACCACCAGCAGCACGGAGCCGCAGGAGATGAACACGCTCTTGAGGCTGCCCACCAGGTCCTTGATGCCCATGGTGCGGTAGACGACCATGCCCAGAAACAGCGCATACAGCACGGCGATGGCCGAAGCCTCGGTGGTGGTGACCACGCCCAGATAGATGCCGCCCAGCAGGATCAGCGGCGTGAGGATCGGCAGCAGGGAGCTCAGAAAGCTGAAGAGCAGATCGCGCGCATAAACGCGCCAGCCCACCCACTTGCGGCAAGGATAGTGCCGCCTGATGGAGATGAAGTAGCAAAACACCATCATGGTCAGGCCCATCAGCAATCCGGGCACAAGCCCGGCGATGAGCAGCTTGCCGATGGAGACGCCGGAAACCATGGCGTACACCACGGCGGGGATGCTGGGCGGGATGATCGGGCCCACCGTGGAGGATGCAATGGTGACCGACGCGGAAAACTCCTCGTCAAACCCTTCGTCCACCATGGCGCGGTAGCTCATATGGCCGATTCCGCCCGCGTCGGCCACCGCAGAGCCGGACATGCCCGCAAAGATAATGGAGGTCGCAATGTTGACATGGCCCATGCCGCCGGGAATATAGCCCACCAGATTGTTGCAGAACTTGAAGATCCGGTCGGACACGGAGGTGCGGTTCATCACCTCGGCGCACAGGATGAACATCGGAATGGCGATGAGCGCAAAGTTGTTGAGGCCCGTGAACAGCTGCGTGCCCATCATCGCCAGATTGATGTTGTTCATCAGGCAGTAAAACAGCGAAGAGGAGAGCATCGCCACCGCGATGGGCATTCCCATCAGAAACAGAAGGGCAAACGAGATCAGAAAAACTGCCATTGCCATGGATCAGCCCTCCTTTTTGCCGCGGGCGGCCATTTCTTCGCATGTATCGTTGACGATGTTGTTCAAAACATGAAAGCTCATCAGGCCAAACGAAATCGGGAGAATCGAATACACATACTTGAGCGGCAGGCGCAGCAGGCCGGAGAGCGTCACGCGCCCCATCAGCGTGATAAAGCCGGGAATATAGCACAGCAGCACGACGATCATGACGACATTCATGCAGGTTTTGATCACGTACCGCGCGCGGCGTGGCAGCATGCCCACCAGCCCGGTCACCGCCATGTGGGAATCCTGCCCCATGATGTAGGCGCAGGCCATAAAGCCCAGCCACACAAAGAAGAAGTTGTTCATCTCGTCAGACCAGACGACGGGGAAGTCGAACAGATAGCGCGCAATGGCGTTAAAGAGCATCAGCCCCAGCATCAGCGCCAGGCAAACGCAGCCGATCAACATTTCAACCTTTTGCAGCGTGCGGCTGATCGCATTGGTAACACGACGAACGGATTCCATGGACATGCCTCCTGTTTCAATACGCAATGAGCCGGATATCGGGCAAAAAACGGTAAAAGAAAAGAACCCATCGCATTACCCTGCGCCTTGAAGCGACCACAGGGGGAGTGAGGCACTCCCCCTGCAGCTTTGATAGGGGAAAGGTTCTTTCGCTATGCAAATCTTTGCGTGCAAGGCCGGCCGCATAGCAGCAGGGCCACAGCACCGGGCCGCAAGCCCACCGGCGGTTTACCGTTTGCCGAGGGCGGCCATCAGCCCTCGAGCGCCTGAATCTGGTTGTAGAGCTCAACCCACTCCGGATAGCTCTCCAGCACGAGCGGCACGCGCTCCTGATACATGCTCGTGTCCACGTCGCGGATGACCGTCATGCCATTCTTTTCGCACTCGGCAATCAGGCTCTCCTCGTTCTGCTGCACAAGCTCGTCGATGCGGTCCGCTTCCCAGGCGAAGACTTCCTCCAGAATCGCCTGCTCCTCCGCCGTCAGGCTGTTCCAGGTGTCCAGGTTCATGACCGTCTGCGAGACGGCCAGCATGTGCCCGGTGAGCATCAGGTACTTCTGCACTTCGTAGAACTTCATGGTGACAATCTGCGTCACGGGGTTTTCTTCACAGTCGGCCACGCCCGTTTGCAGCGCCATATACACATCGCCGATCGGAATCGCCGTAATGTTCACGTCAAAAATCTTTTGCAGCTCGCTGTACGGAGGGAAATCGACGCAGCGCAGCACCATTCCCTCAAAATCCTCCAGCCCCTTGATCTCCTTGTTGGCGGTCAGATGCCGGAAGCCGAAGTTGTAGTGGTCAAAGCAGTGGACGCCCACCGCCTCGCCGATTTCCTGCTGAAGCGCCGGGTAGAAATCGGCATCCTTGAAGTTTTCAAAATGCTCATAGCTGCGGAAGACGTACGGCCCAAGCAGCACGCCGGCCTTCGTCAGCCAGTCTGCCGCGCTATCCAGGCAGGCAAAGTCCAGGCCGCCCAGCTGCACGTTGGTGATGGCATCGTTGTACGTGGCGAACGTGCCATTGGGGTAGATTTCCAATTCCATTTCGCCGCCGGAAAGCTCCTTGAGCTTTTCGTTGGCTTCTGTCAGCGCGATGTGAACAGGGTGATCCGTCGCAAATACGTGGGAGAAGGTGAATTTCCTCGCCGCCAGCGCTGAGCTGCACGAGAGCACAAGCGCAAGGGCAAGGCACAGGGTCAAGAGTTTCTTCATAGTCATTCTCCTTCCATATTTTTAAGGCACACTTGCCTTAATTACGGATTCAGACGCTCCATCACCTGCTCGGAAATCGCGTAAGCTGTCGTAATGTGTTCCTTGAGCACCGCATAGATGGCTTCGTCTCTTGTGATGATCATTTCGGAAAGGGCCTTGTGTTTCATCAAAAACTCGCTGATGTACCGGGGCTTATAGTCGATGCTCGTGTTGAGCTCCAGCAGGGCATACATCGTGGGCATGGTGATCTCCCACGCCTTGAGCAAAGGGGCGTTGTCCGCCACCTGCACCAACGCATGGTGAAAGCGGATGTCCAGATCATACCAATTGGTGTCTTCACGCAGCTCTTTGGCGCACTGCTCAATCTCCTTGAGCACCTCAAGCATCGGGGTGAAGCACAGGGTCTTGTTCTCCCAGGAAATTTCCACCGCGCGGTTTTCGATCGTCCAGCGCAGTTCATACATGTCGCGCGCTTCCTTTTTCGTAAAGCCCACGACTTCCTTGCGGCCATTGGGCAGCATGTGAATCATGCCCTCGCCTTCCAGCGCCTGCAACGCGCTGCGAACCGAGCCCCGGCTTGCGCCAAACTCCTCTGCAAGCTCCGTCTCGATGATCTTGCTGCCTTTTCTGTATTTGCCGATGATGATTTCCTTGCGCAGCTGTTCCTGAATACGTTCGGGGGTAACGGCGCGCGCTACTCGTTTCTGTGTCACAATTTTCCCTCCAACGTTCAGTTGCGTGCACCGTTCTCAACTGAGAACAGTATACACGCTCACGACATTATTGTCAACAATTATATCCAAAATGTCGACAATTATTTTTAAATGTCGACATTTTAACACAGTCACAGATAAGCCGACTCGATCTGCCGAATCTCCCGCAGCAGCCGGTCGTTCTCCGGGGTGCGCACATTCAGCTCCCGTCCCAGGCGGCAGATCGTTCCGCTGTAGAGCTCCACCTCCGTTTTCCGGCGGCTTCTCACATCCTGCAGCGTGGAGGAAAGGCCATGGCAGGAGAGCCCCGCCAGCTGCCTGTCCCACGCTTCCATATCGCGCTCATCCAGCGCGATGCCCAGCGCGTTGGCCACCGCGATCACCTCGCGCTGCGCGCCATGCATCCTTTCCAATGCCGCCGCGCTGCTGCGCATGCCTTCATAGTCGAGGCCCATCACGGCGCTCACCTGGTTCATGCCCACGTTCACCATCAGCTTCCACCACATCTGGTGAAGCATGTCGCAGGAAACCTCGTGCGGAATGCCTGCCGCGCTAAAGTAGGCGGATACGTCTTTGACGCTGTCGCTGATGCGGCCGTCGCGTTCGCCGAGCACAATTTTGCCGCGCCGGTTCATGGTCACCGCATGACCCTTGCGGTTTGAATCAATGCCCGAACACATGGACAGCAAAACATGCGCCTTGGGGAACCGGTTGGCAATCACCTGCTCAGAGTCGATGCCATTGAGCAGCGAGAGCACGATCGTCCCTTCCCCAATGAGCGGCGCGCACTGCCCGAGCGCATGCTCAAGCGCGTGCCACTTGACCGCAAAGATAACCAGATCGACCCGGTGCATCTGCGCTTCGCCCGAAACAAGCGCAATCGGAACAGGTTCTCCGTTTACGCAAACCGGATCACGGCGATATGAATCTGCGTCGCGCACGACCGCAAAGCACGGCGTCTGCGCACAGCCGGCGGCCAATTGTGCGTAGATGGCGCCAACCGCTCCCAGCCCTACAAAGGCTGCCGATTGAATCATGACAACTCCTCCTCTTAGTACGCTTCAAACCGAGGCATGATTTCTACTGCATTATAGCAAAGATAGACGCCCTGCGTATATCAGCGTGTCGAAAAAATCCGCCTACGGCGTCCTTTTCCGAGATTTACGCCGTTTTCCTCTCGCCCCCATGGGGCTCCCGGGCGGGAAACGGCGCAAGGAAGCCTTGCTGCGCAAGCTTGCGAATCCGCCGCACATGTCGCCGGATTCGGATTGCATTTGGAGGGCTTTAGCCCTCCAAACCTCCCGGATGGGTTTTTTGACAGTCTGGAATGCTTAAATGCTCTTCAAAAGGCTGCCACAAAAGATTTATAATGTCACACCTATTCAGCAATACCCAAATGCTTGGACACCGTTCATATCATGTGTTCTAAAGCATCCTGCACCCGCATAGGATGGCTTAGGGAACCTCTTTGCGGCGCGCACATTGCCGCGCCGCGGGCTCATTGTAATTGCGCTTGCGTTGCGGTATACTGTATGCGCCCCTGCCGCCGCACAGAAAAACCCGCTGCCGTTTCACCCTGTTCCCGGCACCCGGGCAAGGAAACCGGATATTTTCGTGATCTGAGGAGGACATCATGCAAAAGCTATTCAAAGCCCTGTTGATCGTGTTCGCGCTCTGTCTGTCGCTTGGCTGCGCCGCCGCAGCATCCGGCGACGATGTGCTCACCGTGCATTTTCTGGATGTGGGGCAGGCGGACGCCGCCATCCTGCAATGCGGCGATGTTTCCGTCATGATCGACGGCGGCAACAGCGCAGACAGCAGCCTGGTCTACTCCTATCTGACGCAGACGCTGGGCCTTTCCCATATCGACGTGATGATCGCCACGCATCCGCACGAGGATCATGTGGGCGGCCTTTCCGGCGCGCTTGAGGCCTGTTCCGTCGGCACGGTCTATTCCCCTGTCACAAGCTATGACAGCAAAGCGTTTGACTCGTTTTTGAAATATACGGCGCAACGGGGCGTTTCCCTCACGGCGCCCCGCGCGGGCGAGCGCATCGAGCTGGGGAGCCTGACGATCGAATTCCTGTCCCCCGCCCGCGACTACGAGGAAACCAACGACGACTCCATCGTAGTTCGCGTGCTGCACGGGGAAAACGCGTTTCTCTTCGCCGGGGACGCGCAGTGGGAAGCCGAGCACGCCATGGTCGAATCCGGCTATGACCTGAGCGCGGATGTGCTGAAGGTGGGGCACCACGGGTCGGATACGTCGTCCTCCTATGTGTTTTTGCGCGAGGTGATGCCCGCCTATGCGGTCATCAGCGCGGGCAGGCAAAACAGCTACGGCCACCCGACGGAAGCGGTGCTCAGCCGCCTGCGCGACGCCGGCGCAACGCTCTACCGCACAGATCTGCAGGGAACGGTCACGTGCGTGAGCGACGGCGAAACGCTTTCCTTCTCCACGGAAAAGCGCGCCGAATCCAGCGCGCTGTGGCAGGCCGCGGACACCCGCTCTTCGGTTGAGCCGGACACCGCGCCCGCCGCGGAACCTCAGACGGCGGCCTATATCGGCAACCGGAACACGGGGAAATTTCATTATGCGGACTGCTCTTCGGTGGACGACATGAAGGAAAGCAACAAGGTGAGCCTCGATTCCAGGGAAAGCGCCATCTCGCAAGGATATGTTCCCTGCAAACGCTGCAACCCGTAAACGGAAGACAGGCGCGTCTCTTTTTGAACAAGGCACGGCTTGCTTCAACGAAAGCCACATGAAACGGACACTGCGGTTCGGCCCCGCAGCGTCCGTTTTTTCGCATCTTCGCCGGGAGATGGCCAGATTCCCGCCTTGCCCTAAGGAAAGGAAAGCAGCGCCAGCCCGCCGATCGCTCGGGCGGCCGGTGCTGCTTTGTTTCCATAGTATCTGCTCAGTTGTCTCCTCTGTGGTAGCGGATCTTCATGTGCTCGGAGGCATTCTTGAGAATCCGGCCAAGGGCCTTGTCCGACTCCTCCCTGACCATGCCGGCAATCTTTTGATTGGCTTCCTTCAGGATTTCAACCGGCTCGCCCTGCCGGATCTTCTCGTCATACTCGTAGAGGAACTGCTGCCCCCGGTTCATCACGGCGTTTACATACCGCTCGTCGAGCAGCAGGGCATTGCCGAAATGCGCATCCGTCAGCGCGGCGATGAGGCGGCTGTGCCAGTACATGCTCTGCGTGGACACCGTGTCCGTGGTGCCGCTGAGGTACTTGGGGAACTCCGTCACATTGGCATAGACCGGGAAGCAGGCCGTAAACCCGCTGCCGCCCATGGAAAGCCACTCCACGCCCTGAATGGCCTTAGGCAGATCGCCGCGGATCTGCATGATGCCGCAAACGTCGCTGTTGGGCACGCCGATGGTGCGGTACTTGCCCTTGCAGGCGGCGTTCCTGTCGTAGGGATTGTAGGGCGTGCCCTGGTAGTAGGAGCCCAGCAGATAGCGCACATCCTCCACCGTCACCTTGCGCTCGGGCACAAAGGACCAGGGAATGTCGTTGCTCTCCGGGGTAAAGTCCGCATTCTCCCCATCCCACTTGTAGGTGCGGGGCAGGAAATACCGGCCCATGAACCAGGCGCGGGGCGTGTTGTAGATGTGGTCGGCATCCGAATGGGAGCCAAAGGCCAGCCGCGGGTTGAAGCCTTCGCCCGGATCCAGCGCCAGGTGGTGCTTTTCCACGAACTCGTGCAGATCGCCCGAGCAGAGGTTCTCCTTCCGCTCCCCGCAGGCGTCCTCAAAGTCAAAATGATCCAGGCCGAACTGGTTGGGCATGATCACCACGCGGTCATCCGGCACCCGCCTGGCGATCCAGTGGTGACCGCCGATGGTCTCCAGCCACCAGACTTCGTCGGCATCGGCAAAGGCCATGCCATTGGGTTCATAGGTGCCGTACTGCTCAAGCAAGGTGCCTGTGCGCAGCACGCCTTCCCGGGCGGAGCGGATATAGGGCAGCACCAGCGTCACCAGGTCCTCTTCGCCGATTCCGCCGGGAACCTCTTTGCCGCTCCGGCCCTTCTTCTCCTGATACCGGACATAGGGGTCCGCGCCGACGACCCGGGCGTTGCTGGTAATCGTCTCGGTGGCGGTCATGGCCACGTTGGCCTCGTTGATGCCGCAGGCAGGCCATACGCCATTTTTCCTGGACACATTGGGGCAGTCGGTATAGCGCATGGCATTGCCCGGAAGCTCCACCGTCAGATGGGAGATGACGGTTTTGTACGCCGTCGCCTTCTCCCTGGCCGGGTGAACCAAGAGACGCTTGGCTTCAAATGCGCCGTCGTCGTTGCGGGCAATGATCGTCGAGCCGTCGTTTGTGGCTTTCCTGCCGGCCAGAATCGTTGTACAGGGCATACGGGTCTCCTTTCTCCTGTGCACACAAGGGGCTGTCTTTTTGAGCTGCGTGCAGCTTTTCCACTGCACCGCAAATTGAGTGAAAACCAAAGGCCCAGACTGTCAAAAAACCCTTCCGGGAGGTTTGGAGGGCCGTAGCCCTCCAAATGCAATCCGAATCCGGCGACATGTGCGGCGGATTCGCAAGCTTGCGCAGCAAGGTTTCCTTACACTGTTTCCCGCCCGGGAGGCTCATAGAGCCGAGAGGGAAACAGTGCGAATACTCGGAAAAGGACGCCGCAGGCGGACTTTTTCGACACGCTGAAGCACCGGATCAAACCGGTGCTTGGATGAGGGGGGAAAATCAGTATCCGTAGCTCTCCACACCCCGGAGCATTTCCAGCTCGCGAATGTCGCGCGCGTTGGTGAACGACGTCCGCGAGAGCAGCATGCCGGTGCGCCAGTACAGCGGAATGTACGGCATATCCTGCTCAAACTGCGTCTGAATCTGGCGCATGACGCTCTGATAGGAGTCCATCGTGTAGCTGGAGCGCAGATCAGAGAGAAGGTTATTCATCACATCGGAGCGGTAGCGCGTGTAGTTGCACACGGCGGTGGAGGTCATGGTGAAGCCCGGATCGGGATTGACATCGAAGTTGAAGCCGCACAGCGCGATGAAGTAGTTGCCGTTCATGAGATTGGCGAGCACGGACTCGCGCGACATGGTGGCCACGCTCACGGTGAAGCCCACCGCCTCCAGCTGCTCTTTGATCTTGTTGGCGGCATTGGTGCGGGCAGTGGAGCCTGGCTCGTCATACACCTGCAGGCGGAGGCCTTCCATCTGCTCCCCGTCCTTGTAGCGCTTTCCGTCGTCGGCGAGCTTGTATCCCGCGCTGTCGAGCAGGGAGGCGGCCATCAGCGGATCGTAGATGTCGTGAATGGTCGTCTCGTTGGAGAACCAGGTGCCAGCGGGCACGGGCGTATAGGCGATGGTCGCCATGCCCTGATAGGCGGCGGAGATGATCTCACTGCGGTTGATCGCATAGGCGATGGCTTCGCGCACCAGGTTCCGCCCGTTTTCATCGCTCTTAAAGAAGGTCTGCGCGCGGTTGACCAGCAGCACTTCCAGCTGCCGCGTGCGTGCGGTGAGGGAGAACGAGTTGAGCGAGTTCGAGTAGCGCGAGGCGTTGATGGAGCGTGTCATGGCCACATCGACGTTTTGCAGGTCAAAAGCGTTGAGCGCCTTTTCAGCGTCTTCGTAGATGGTCGCGCGGATATAGCGCACATTCGGCACGCGCTGCCACCAAGAGGTGTTGGCCGTCAGCCAGATGGTGCTGCCCTGCTCATAGCCGTCGTACATGTACGGGCCGGTGCCAGAGGGCATGTCGTTGTTGACCTCGGAGGCGGGCAGAATGGGGAATGTAAGCGAGTAGAGCGAACCATAGCTGGCGCGCCGCAGCGTGAAGGAGAGCGTCAGCTCATCGACCGCCTCCCAGGAGCGCACCGAGTAGAACGTGGAGTAATACAGGCCCCGGTCTGCGGTTTCGATGTCTGAGTTGAGGTCGTCGTCAAAGCCCGAGAGCGCATACATGGCGTCGAGCGTGGCCACGACGTCCGCGCTGGTCAGCTTCTGGCCGTTGTGGAAGGTGATGTCGTCGCGCAGCACCACCTGGAGCTTGCGGCCTTCGTTTGTGAACTCGTACGAGTAGGCGAGCTCCGGCTGCGGCTGGTAATTGTCGTCGATGGAAAAGAGCCCCTCATAGACCAGATCCAGCACGCTGACGACATCGCGCTGGTTGAGTTCCAGCGGGCGCAGCCGCAGATCCTTGGTGGCGACAATGGCGCAGTTGAGCGTGGTCAGGTCGCTGCCCAGGGCGCAAGCCGGGATCAGCAGCAGCGCCGCGATAAACAGCAACAGCGTCGTCACACGTAGAGAAAGGCGAAATGGTTTGCGCATGGCGGATTCTCCTTATGGTAGGCGGGTCAGGCGGAAGGCTGGGCAGCATCTTCCTGTGCGGAGGGAAGCGGGAAGTAATACTTGCGGTAAACATCGCGCGCTTTGAGCACGCGAGAAGCATACGCTGCGGTATCCGAGGTGGGAATGACATCCAGCGTCACGCCGTCGCTGCTGTACTGGGGGTTTTGCAGCCAGCTGTCCACATTGCCCTGCCCGGCATGATAGGCGCAGACCACCTTGGTCGCATCGCCGTCAAAGCGCCGGTTCAGATACCCCAGGTACCAGGTACCGTAGCGGATGCTCGTCTCGGGATCATACAGCCGGTCGAACGTGTAGGAGGCGTCGTCTTCGTCGAGTTTGTGGGCGACCCAGGCAGCGGTATCCTCCATCAGCTGCATCAGACCGCGTGCGCCCAGGCGGCTTTCAGCATTGGGATCGAAGCTCGATTCGCAGAGAATCACCGCGGAGACGAGCGCAGGGTCGAGCTCCTGTGCCTCGGCATAGGAGAGGATGTAGTCCGCATAGTAGAGCGGATGCTGGGCACGCTCGGCAGCCTCGGCTTCGAGGCGCCGGCGCTCCTCCTGCTGGGAGAGGTAGCTGCGGGTGACAAACACCACGCTCGTAAAGAAGAGGACGAGCACCAGCGAAAGGGAGACAAAGCGCACCGGGGCCGGAAGGCTGCGCCAGCCCGACGAGGCGGTTTTCGCCTTGTGCCGGGTGCGGGGAGGTGGAGCAGCGTCGTCGGTGGCGTCGTCTATTACCTCGATGGGCAGGGTGCGCACCGGGCGGCGCACAGGCAGAGCGCCGGGGGGGGCATAAGATGTTTCAGGCTGCTGCTCGGGCGGCGCCGGCGGTGTGTTCCGTCTGCGCCGCCTGGGTGCAGGGGATGGAATGTCGTTCATGAGGGCCTCCTTTCCCATGACGCACGCAGGAGCGCGCGCACCTGGCGCTGTGTTTCGCAAAGAGAATGGTCGGTATCAATGCAGGCGTCGGCCCGGCGGCGCTTTTCGCTCAGCGGCATCTGCGCGGCGATGCGCTGCAAAGCCTGCTCACGGCTGAGGGTATCGCGCGCCATCAGGCGGGCTAGCTGCACATCGGCACTGGCGCAGACGACCCAGACGCGGTCGACATGGGTTTCCAGCCCGCACTCGTAAAGCAGCGGAATATCGCCGAACACGATGCGGTCCGGCGCATCCAGCGCATTCAGCCGTGCGATGATTTCTTCGCAGATGAGCGGGTGCAAAATGGCGTTGAGCCGGGTGCGCTGCGTGGAATCTGCAAACACAAGCGCGCCCAGCGCGCGGCGGTCGAGCGCATCGCCGGTAAAAATGCTGCTGCCAAAGGCATCACGCAAAGCGGGTAACGCCGCGCCTCCCGGCGCGGTGAGCGCGCGGGAGATGGCGTCGGCATCCACGATGGCGTATCCCAGGCTGTGCAGATAGGCGGCGACGGTGCTCTTGCCGCACGCAATGGAACCGGTCAGACCGATTTTCATGCGATATGCCTCCAGGATGAATATGAAACCTGCCTCAATAGAAGACGATTGATGAAACCGGATTCATGCACAATAGGCCGGATTATTTGGTGTCGTACCACGAGTGACCCGCATGGACATCCGCCACGAGCGGCACGCGCAGCGAAGCGGCATTCTCCATGCAGTCGCTCAGAAGGGCTATGACGGCCTCCTGCTCTTTTTCGGGCGCTTCGACGATCAGCTCGTCGTGTACCTGCAAGATGAGCTTTGCGCGAAGCCCCTGCTCGCAAAGCCGCTTGTGCACGGCGTTCATGGCGATCTTGATGATGTCTGCCGCCGCGCCCTGCACGGGGGTGTTCATGGCTGCCCGCTCGCCAAACTGGCGGCGGTTGTAGTTGGAAGCGCTCAGCTCCGGCAGCGGCCTGCGTCGGCCGTACATCGTCACGGAATACCCTTCCGCGCGCCCCTGGGTGACGCAGGCATCCATAAACCTGCGCACGGCGGGGTAGCGCGCAAAGTACCGCTCGATGAATTCCCCGGCTTCCTTGCGGCCGATGTGCAGGTTGTTGGCCAGGCCAAAGTCGCTGATGCCATAGACGATGCCGAAGTTGACCGCCTTGGCGCTGGCGCGCATCTGCGGCGTGACCGCTTCAAGCGGCACGCCGTACACCTCGGCCGCGGTGCGCGTGTGAATATCCTGCCCCAGCTGGAAGGCTTCGCACATCGCCTCGTCGCCGGAAAGGTGTGCCAGCAGGCGAAGCTCAATCTGCGAGTAGTCGGCGTCGACCAGCACACAGCCCGGCGAGGCGATGAACGCGCGGCGGATCTCGCGGCCCATCGCCGTGCGGACGGGAATGTTTTGCAGGTTTGGCTCGCTCGAGGAGATGCGGCCCGTTGCAGCGGTCGTCTGGTCAAACCAGGTGTGCACGCGGCCGTCGCGCCCGGTCAGGCGCAAAAGACCGTCGATGTACGTGCTGTTGAGCTTGGCGATCTGGCGGTAGAGCAGAATCTTTTCAATAGCCGGGTGTAAAGAGGCGATTTCCTGCAGGGTGTCAGCGTCGGTGGAGTAGCCGCGGCTGGTCTTCTTGCGGGCCGGAAGGCCCAGCTTGCCAAAGAGCACTTCGCCCAGCTGCTGCGTGCTGTTGAGGTTAAAGGGCGGAACATCGCACAGCGCATAGATCTCCTCGCGCAGTGCGTCGAGCCGGGCGTTGTACTGTGAGCCAAGGCGCTCAAGCTCTGCCTTGTCCACCAAAAATCCTTCGCACTCCATCGCGTAGAGCGTGTCAAGCAGGGGCAGCTCAATGTTTCGGTAGAGCGGGGTCATCCCCTGCTCTTCGAGTGCAGCTGCATCCGCCAGGGTGCGCGCATAGAGGGCGCGCGCGTGCTCGGGGGCTTCGTATTTGCCGCTCTGGGGCGCAAGCAGATACTGCATGATCTGGTCGTCGTCAAACGGCGCGGTGATGCGCACGTCCCACGGCGCCAGCTGCGTCATCAGCCGCTTGGCGCCAAAGAGCAGGAGTTTGCGCGAACCGGTCAGCAGCGGAAGGAGCGCATGCGCGGCCTGCATGGGGTCAAGCCCACCGCCCAGAAGCCCCTGCGAAAAGGGAATGCGCGCGCAAAGGCCGCTGCCGTCCTGCACAAAGGCCAGGGAAAAGCCGTCATCCGCCATCACCAGCGCAATGCACGCTTCCTTTGGCAAAGCGCTCAGCCATGCGCTTATGGCGGGTTCATTGTCTAAAGGGGTTTCCTGCGCCCATTCGGTCTCTGCTTTTTGGGAGGCGGGGGCTTCTTGACTGTGCGAGAGCTTTGTCAGCCGCGTCATCAGCGTGCGCAGCCCCAGTTTTTCAAACATCGCCATGCCGCCGGATAGGTCGCCCAGGCGGCAATCTTCCAGGCTTACGTCGTCAAGCGGCACGTAGCGCGTGATGGTCGCGATCTTTTTGCTCATCAGGCCGGACATGCGGCCTTCGACCATGTTTTCCCGCTGCTTGCCCCTGAGGTCCGTTTCGGCGTGATCGAGCGCATTTTCCAGCGTGCCGTATGTGGTGAGCAGCTTGACCGCAGTCTTCGGCCCAATGCCCGGTATGCCCGGTATGTTGTCGCTCGCATCGCCCATCAGCCCCTTGAGATCGGGAATCTGCTGCGGGGTGACGCCAAAGTCCTCGAGCACCTTTTCCGGCGTGTAGAGCACCACGTCGCTCACGCCCCGGCGGGTGTAGAGCACGTGGCTTTGCTGCGTGACCAGCTGCATGGAGTCGCGGTCGCCCGTGACCAGCAGGGCGTCTATGCCTGCCTCCTCGCACCGGCGGGCAAATGTGCCCAGAATGTCGTCGGCTTCAAACGTGGGGCAGGTGAGCTGGCGCACGCCCATGGCTGTCAGGCATTCGCGCACCAGGTCAAACTGCGGGATCAGCTCGGGCGCAGTGGGCTTGCGGCCTGCTTTGTATTCGCTGTAATCCTTGTGGCGGAACGTGGGGCCGTGCATGTCAAAGGCGACGGCCAGGTACTGGGGCCGCACGTCGTCCACCACCTTGAGCAACATGGACAGGAAGCCAAAAACGGCATTGGTAAACACGCCGTCCTCATTGGAGAGCGGCGGAAGCGCATGAAAAGCGCGGTGCATCAGGCTGTTGCCGTCAACGATGACGAATGTCTCTGCCATAGCGGTCTCCTTGATGATACAGATACCACCATGATACCACAAAGGCGCAGAAAATACAAATCCCCCTGACGCACAGGGCACAGGGCACGCGGCTCCGGGCGGAAGCGAGAGGGGAATGGAGCGGCGGCTTAAAGCCTGTGGATAGCCTGTGTCACCTGCTCGTGCAGCGTCTTGAGCCGGTTGGCCAGCGCGACGGCCTGGGGCAGAACGGAAGGATCGCGCGGCCTGAGCAGGTTGCAAAGCGCTGCGGCCGGGTCGCTGAGCGATACGATGCCCAGCTGCATGCAGAGGCCCTTGAGCGTGTGGGCGCAGGTGAAGGCCGCTTCCAGATCGCCCACCGAGAGCGCATGCATGAGCCTGTCCATGCTCGGGTCTTGCGGGAAGCGCTTCAAAAAACGCAGGTACAGCGTTCGGTTTCCGCCGGTGTAGGAAATGCCGCGCGCCCAGTCGATGCCGGGCAGAGAGGGAACGAGGGGCTCAAAGTCCATAAGCATCCGATCCTTCCAAAAAAGATTGTGAAAGAAATATCTGACACTATCATACCAAATCGGATGTAAATATACAATATGGTATTTAATGGAGCGTGGAAAATTTTACTCTGTGGCGGTGAGCGGCAGGAAAAAAGGAAGAGAATCAAGAAAGATAATTTGTTGGTTTATGCCCATCTGCAAGCGGCAGACGGGCAGGGAAACTGGATGACCCCGGAAAGGAACACGGATCTTGATGAAACAAAAAGGAAGCGCGCTGCTGCTTGCCCTGCTGCTGATGGTTACCGCGGGCTGTGCGGCCCGGGAGGGCACGGCGGAAGAAAAGCTGGTTGTCACATCGTTTTACCCGATGTATGTGTTTACGCAGAATGTCGCCGCAGGCATTGAGGGCGTGCGGGTGGAAAACATGGCCCAGCAAAGTGTGGGCTGCCTGCACGACTATCAGCTTCAGACGCGGGACATGGCCATGATCGAGGAGGCCGACGTGCTGGTCATCAACGGTGGCGGCATGGAGCAGTTCATGGACAAGGTGACCGCGCAGCGCGCGGATCTGCCGGTGATCGACGCCAGCGAGGGCATCTCCATGCTGGCTAGCGGCGAGGATGCGCACGATCACGAAGAGGGGCACGACCACGAAGGCGAGGTGCTCAATGCGCACGTGTGGCTCGATCCGGCTCTGGCCGCCGTGCAGGTTCAAAACATCGCTTCCGGGCTGGCGGCGGCTGATCCGCAAAACGCGCAGGCGTATCAGGCCAATGCGCAGGCCTATGTGGAGCGCATTTTGGCGATGAACGAGGAGATTGCCGCCCAGCTTGAGCCGTTTGCGGGGAGCGAGATCATCACGTTTCACGAGGCGTTTACCTACTTTGCCGACGCATACGGCCTGGTGGTGGCCGGTGTGATCGCCAACGAGCCGGGGGAGGAACCCAGCACCCGCCAGATCGCGCAGACATGCGACCTGGTGCGTGAGCTTGGCGTGAAGGCGCTGTTTGTGGAACCGCAGTATCCGCAGCAGGCGGCGGAGACGATCGCCAGGGAGACCAGCACGGCGATTTACACGCTTGATCCGGCGGTTTCCGGCGACGGCACGCCCGGCAGCTACGAGACGATCATGCGCGCAAACGCGCAGGTGCTCACGGAGGCGCTTTCCAAATGACGCAAAGACCTTGTCCGCATCCCCACACCGCCCATGGAGAGTGTGCGCCGTGCCGGCTGTGCCGCATCGAGGTGGAGCACCTGAGCGTGTCGGCCGGCAAGCAGGTGCTTCTTTCGGACGTGAGCCTGCACGTGCACTGCGGGGAGCTGACTGCGCTCATCGGCGCCAACGGCGCGGGCAAGACCACGCTGCTGCGGGCGCTGCTGGGGCAGGTGGAATACAGCGGCACCGTGCGCCACCTGAGCAGCGACGGGCGGCCCGCCGCCGCAGTGCGCACGGGCTATGTGCCCCAGCAGCTGGAGTTTGACCACTCTTCGCCGGTAACGGTGATGGATTTTCTGGCCGCGGCGCTTTCAAGGCGCGCCGTGTTCTTTGGCGTTGGCAAGCGCACGAAGGAGAAGGTCAGCGCGGCACTCGCGCGCACGCATTGCGAGCAGCTCGCCGCAAGGCCGCTGGGTGCGCTCTCGGGCGGCGAGCTTCAGCGCGTTTTGCTGGCGCTGGCCCTCACGCCGCAGCCCGATCTGCTGATTTTGGATGAACCGGTGTCGGGCGTCGACCAAAACGGGCTGGAATCGTTTTACGCGACCGTAGACGAGCTCAAGCGCAGCAACCACATGGCCATTTTGCTGGTTTCCCACGATCTGGACGTCGTGCGGCGCTATGCCGACCGCGTGGTGCTCATGCAGGGCACCGTGATCAAGCAGGGGTCGCCGGAATATGTGTTTGATTCGCCGGAGTTTGAGCAGGTTTTCTATACGAGAGGAGGGCGCATATGAGCGCAGTCTATGCCGCGCTGGACGCGCTTTTCCCCTTTGAGTGGATGCAGTACACGTTCATGAAGAACGCGCTGCTGGCCGTGCTGATGATCGCGCCGCTCTTTGGTACGCTGGGCACCATGGCGGTGGATAACAAAATGGCCTTTTTCTCCGATGCGCTGGGCCACAGCGCGCTGACAGGCATCGCCATCGGCGTGGTGCTGGGCTGGTCAAGCCAGATGGCTGCAATGCTGCTCTTTGGCATCCTGTGGGCGGTGCTCATCACGTTTGTCAAGCAGAATTCCAAGATGAGCGCGGACACGATCATCAGCGTGTTTTCCTCGACCTCTGTGGCGCTGGGCCTGGTGGTGCTCTCCCGCGGCGGTGCGTTTGCCCGGTATTCCTCCGTGCTGGTGGGCGATGTGCTCGCCGTCACGCAGAGCGATCTGCTCTGGCTGCTGGTGGCGCTGGCGGGCACATTTGCCGTGTGGACCGTGCTGTTTAACCCGCTGCTGCTCACCAGCGTCAATGCGCCGCTGGCCAGAAGCCGGGGTGTCCGCGCGCGGCTGACCGAGTACATCTTTACCATGCTGGTTGCGGTGGCGGTGATGGTGTCCATCCGCTGGGTGGGCGTCATGCTCATCAATTCGCTGCTGATCCTTCCGGCGGCGGCTTCGCGCAACGTGGCGCGCAGCGCAGCGGGGTATATGCGCATCTCGGTGCTCATCGCGCTCGTGTGCGGCGTGACGGGGCTGATCGCCTCGTATTACCTCAATACATCGGCGGGCGCGGCGGTTGTGCTCTGCTGTGCGGTGGCGTACTTTATCACGCTTCCGCTTCGCAGAAAGTGATGCACATGCCGAACACAGACGCAGGAAACGACATTTCGGCGGCCAGGGCTTGGCGGCAAACGGCCGTCATGGTATAATCGCCGTGTGAATGCGGATACGCTGTAAAAGGAGGGCTTCAGGTGCTGGGCGTGATGACCGTGCGCAAGGAGGAGCTCAAATTCCGGGAGTTTGACCGGTACCGCAGCTTTTACTGCGGCTTGTGCCGGTCGATCGGGCAGCGGTGCGGCAAGGCGTGCCGTATGGCGCTGAGTTTTGAGATGACGTTTTTGTCCATGCTGCTGACCTCCCTGTATGAACCGCAGACGAGCAGCGAATGGCGGCGGTGTGCGTTTCACCCCGTGCACCGGCGGCTGATGCTGGGCAACGAGGCCATCGACTACTGCGCCGATCTGAGCGCGCTGATTTCCTATTATGATCTGCGCGACGGCTGGGAAGATGAGCGCCGGATAGACAGGCTCGCGCAGAGCGCGCTATTGCAAAAGTCGGCCATCCGTGCCGGACAGGCGCTGCCGCGCCAGCGCGAGGCGGTGGAACGCTATGTGGCGTCCCTGCACGAGGTGGAGCGCAGAAATGACCAGAATCTGGACGCGGCAGCCAACCTGACAGGCGAGTTGATGGGCGAACTGTGCGTCATGAAGCAGGATGTCTACGAGCGCGACCTGCGCGAGATGGGGTTTTACATCGGCAAGTTCATCTATCTGTGCGACTGCTATGAGGACATCGAGCGGGATATGCGCAAGGGCAGTTACAATCCGCTCATTGCCCGGCGCGAATCACCCGATTTTGCCAAGACGTGCGAGCAAATGCTCGGGGATATGATGGCCCGCGCCGCGCAGGCCTTTGAGCGGCTGCCGCTCATTGAAGATGCGGCGATCATGCGCAACATTCTCTACTCGGGCATATGGCTGAGGTTTGAAAACGCGAGCGAACGAAGAAAGGCGAAGAACGAGCAATGACAGATCCGTATCAGGTATTGGGCGTGTCGCCCACGGCGAGCGATGACGAGGTCAAAAAGGC